>NZ_JBSZCP010000018.1:0-180277 GCF_054166785.1 Cyanobacterium sp. | reverse complement strand
TGGAACGTGCCTCTTTAGACGCAGAGTCGTCAAGCTCTACCGAATGCGGAAGTATGAGGCAACTTGGGGCGAAAAAGCAGATGTCTGCAAAGAAGCGTCAGAAACAGCAATCTCAGAGTAGCGGATTGCTGTAGTTCATTATTCCTCAACCCCTACTGTCTAAGCCCTGACTATTTCCAGCCTTTATCGGCTTGGGCTAAAACGTAACTGGCAACATCTTCAATTTGTTCAGCATTCAATTTTCCACCAAATGCTGGCATGGCTGCTTTACCATTGGTTACTTGATATGCAATGTTTTCGATGGAATACATATCATATTTTTCTAAGTCTTCTTTTTGAAGAGTTTTGGCGGCGTTAACTACGTTTCTACCACCCATATGACAAGCCGCACAGTTGGCACTAAAAATTGATGCCCCTTTAGCAATATCTCCTGCTAGGGCAGGGCTGGTAAAGGAAAAACTAATGAGGGTTGTTAGTAATAAAATTAGGCTAAGGATCTTTTTCATTATTTGTTTATAATGTTTTTGTTTCTGTTTTTAATTCTTTATTAGGTCAACTTTTGATGTCAAAAGACTGGCTGTCAATTTTAGGGGTTTTGTAATTATTCTTTACAATCTAGCGGTGATACTCAGTACCATGATGATGGTAAGTGTTTTAAATTAATAATTTTTTAAAGAGATAAATTGTGGCGGTAAGACTAAAAAAAGTAACTAAAATATATAATAAAGTTCCTGTGGTTAATGATTTATCCTTTGAAATTAAATCGGGGGAAATCTTTGGTTTATTAGGGCCCAATGGTGCAGGAAAATCTACTACTATCAAAATGTTAATTACTCTGGCTCGTCCTAGTAGGGGTGATATTGAGGTGGCTGGATATGATGTGGTAAAGTCTCCTGAAAAGGTGAAGCGTAATATTGGGGTAGTTTTACAGCAAACTAGCGTTGATGGGGAATTGACGGTGTGGGAAAACCTCGAATTTCATGGCAGGATGCACCATATCCCTAACCCCGAAAGACAAGAATTAATTGATCGTTGGTTGGAATATGTGGAATTGGGCGATCGCCGTTTAGACCTAGTAAAAACCCTTTCTGGGGGGATGAAAAGACGTTTACAAATTGCACGGGCGTTATTACATAATCCCCAAGTGTTATTTTTAGATGAACCTACGGTAGGATTAGATCCTCAAACCCGTCGCCGTTTATGGGAAATTATTAAAGATTTGAATCGTCAGGGTATGACTATTTTACTCACTACCCATTATATGGAGGAAGTAGAATTTTTATGTGAAAGGGTTGGTATCATTGATGCGGGGCAGTTAATCGAATTGGGTACGGTGAATGAGTTTAAGGAAAAGTATGGACAGGGTATCATGGTAACTCAAAAGGGCGATCGCATAGATTATCAATTTTTCCCCAGCACTCAAGAAGCCAACGAATATGTTAATAATATTGAAGATAAAACGGGCATTATGATTCGTCCTTCTAACCTAGAGGATATTTTTATCAAGTTAACAGGACATCAACTTTAATGGCTAACAAATAATTACCTTTGAGTTAATGCTATGGTGGTTATTTGTAATTCACTAGAATTGATCCCTCTGGGTTTTTCCCATTCTCCATGCCCCTAACTTCAGACTAGGTATTTATGAAAAAAAGTAAAAAGCTAATTCTCCCCATATCCACTATTTTACTGTTTATCGTAGGCATTATTGGTGCTACGGTATTGACTCCCCAACTGGGAATTTTGTGGGAAAATGTCATTGTACCTCGCTTAGAAGAAAGACCAGAATATCGCCTTGATGCCCCTTCGGAAGTATTAGCATTAGCCGATGTTAGCCCAGAGGATAGGAAAGCTAGATTAGAAGAAATTGCCAATGGTAGTGATGCTAGTTTGGATAGGGCAAGGGCTAGATATTTACTAGCCAATGATTTGATTCGCACGGATTTTGACGGGGGACAGGCTTGGAATTATTTGCGAAACTTAGAGCAACAATATCCTATCCTTGCGCCTTATATCGTCTTACGGCAAGGAAGGGCATGGGAATTAACTAATGATAACTTACGGGCAAAACAGTATTGGGAGCAGTTAATTAATGATTATCCCGATTCCCCTGTGATTGTGGAAGCCTATTTTCGCCTAGGGCAAGAAGAGCCAGAATATTGGCAAAAGGCGATCGCCCAGTTTCCCCAACATCCACGGACAAAAAGCATTATTTACGAATTATTAGCCCAAAATCCTAATCAAAAAGAATTACTACTAACCATCGCCCAATATGATTTAAGCCCCCGTAGCGATAGCTTTAGGGATAAATTAGCCAGTGACTACCAAGAAGAATTAGAACCAGCCCAATGGCAGATAATCGGTGACAGTTATTGGGCAAGGGGACAATTTAAAAAAGGCGCGCAGGCTTATCAAAACGCCCCATCTAGCCCCGAAAATCTTTACCGCATCGCTAGGGGTTATCAGGTGGGAGACGAAGAAATTTTGGCCATTGAAGCCTATCGAAAATTAATAGCAGAATACCCTAACGACTCTCAAACAGCCTTGGGGTTGCGTCGTTTAGCCACCCTTGTTGCCACCGATGAAGCCCTGGGCTACCTCGATAAAGTTGCTCAGGATTTTCCCAACGAAGCCCCCGAAGCCCTTAATCAAAAATTTGGTCTTTTGAATAGTGAAGGAAGAAGTGATGAAGCTAGTGTGGTAAGAAATCAAGTCATTAGCCGTTTCCCCCAATCCGATGAGGCAGCAGATTTTCGTTGGCAAATTGCCCAGGATTTTGCCCAAGGAAATGATTTTGTGTCCGCTTGGCAGTGGGCGCAGGAAATTGGCATCAATAACCCCGAAGCTAGTATCACTCCCCGTGCCTCTTTTTGGGTAGGCAAATGGGCGCAGAGTTTGGGGCAGACGGAAGAAGCTCAAAAAGCCTTTGAATTTGTTTTAGAAAAACATCCCCATTCTTATTATGCTTGGCGTTCGGCGGCTAATTTAGGTCGTGGGGTGGGAGATTTTACCACGGTGCGAGATCTCACTTTTGAGGTGGAGCTTCCTGCGGTGCGCTCTATTCCTCCCGGTGGTTCGACGATGTTTAAGGAGTTATATTTATTAGGGGAAGATGAAGATGCGATCGCCCTTTTTGAAGCAGAATTATCAGATCCTGACAATGTAACGGTAACGGAACAATTTACCCAAGGATTGTTAAAACAATTGGATGGGGAATATTTACAAAGTATTAGTCTCATTTGGAGCTTAAGCACCAGAGAAAACCCCGACGAATTGCGTCAGTGGCGGATTTTACGCCGTAGTCCTGAATATTGGTACGCTCTTTTTCCCATGCCCTACAAAGATTTGATTGTGAAGTGGTCATCCCAAAGAAATCTTAATCCCTTCCTGGTGACTGCCCTCATGCGTCAAGAGTCGAGGTTTCAGCCCCTGATTCAGTCGGCGGTGGGTGCTACGGGTTTAATGCAGGTAATGCCCGAGACAGGGGAATGGATAGCCCCTCAGATTGAATTGGAGGAGTTTTCTTTGACTGACCCCAATGATAATATTAATCTTGGTACATGGTATTTGGATTATACCCACCGCAGGTACGATAATAATTCCCTCTTGGCGATCGCCAGTTACAATGCAGGACCGGGGAGTGTGGATGGTTGGCTCGAAAGATTTGATTTGAGCGATTTTGATCAATTTGTGGAAAATATCCCCTTCCCAGAAACCAAGGGTTATATAGAAACAGTTTTTGGCAACTATTGGAACTATGTAAACCTCTATCAACCCGACAGCGAAACCTCTGGTTTAATCAATTTCGGAGGGGAAAGTTAACTAAGCCAAAATTCTTATCCTTTGCCTCCTGTCCAATTCACAATTATCCCCATGAATTAACGTCCGCCGTGCTACGATCTGTAAATGATAGAGAAATGAAGAATAAGGAAAAATTTGAATGGAAGAATATGATAAGTCAATATCTTTTTTTGAAGGAAGAGATATAAAAATAAAAGTAGGGTTGTTAGCACCTCAAGCAGGGGGATCAGTATTAATCGAAGCAGGAGAAACATCCGTTTTCGTTACAGCCACTCGTTCTCAAGGCAGAGAAGGCATAGATTTTTTACCTTTGACCGTTGATTATGAGGAGAGATTATACGCCGCAGGACGTATTCCTGGAGGTTTTTTGCGTCGTGAAGGAAGACCCCCAGAAAAAGCTACTTTGACCAGTCGTTTAATTGATCGCCCCATGCGTCCTCTCTTTCCTTCTTGGTTAAGGGATGACTTACAAATTGTGGCGGCTACCCTATCTATGGATGAAAATGTACCCCCCGATGTTTTAGCGGTAACGGGAGCATCCATTGCCACTTTGGTGGCTCAAATTCCCTTTGCCGGCCCCATGGCAGCGGTGAGGGTAGGTTTAGTAAAGGATGAGTTTATCATCAACCCCACTTTTGAGGAAATCGAAAATGGTGATCTTGATCTTGTGGTAGCTGGTACTCCCGATGGGGTTGTCATGGTGGAAGCTGGGGCAAATCAACTCCCTGAGCAGGATATTATTGAGGCCATCGATTTTGGTTATGAAGCAATTTTAGAACTAATTCAGGCTCAAAAGGATTTAATCCAAGAGTTGGGTATTGAGTTGGTGGTGGAATCTAAACCCGATGCAGATTCTAATGTGGAGCTTGAGAAACTCGTTGCTGATAAGTGTACCGATGAGATCAAAAAAGTCCTTTCTAACTTTGACTTTGACAAAAAAGCAAGGGATGAGGCTTTAGATGTGGTTAAGGCTAATGTGCTAGAAAGTGCGATCGCCCCTTTACCCGAGGAAGATCCCATCAAGGTTGCCATTGCAGAAAATCCTAAACTTTTAGGCAATCTCTTTAAGCAATTGACCAAAAAACTCATGCGTCTGCAAATTATTGAGGACGGAGTTAGGGTAGATGGCCGTAAACTGGACCAGGTGCGCCCCATCTCCTCTCGAGTCGGTTTACTACCCCGTAGGGTTCATGGTAGTGGTCTATTCCAAAGGGGTTTAACCCAAGTATTATCCATTGCTACCCTCGGTACCCCGGGAGATGCCCAGGATTTAGCCGATGATCTCCATCCTGACATCGAAAAACGCTATCTTCACCATTACAACTTCCCCCCCTACTCCGTGGGTGAAACCAAACCATTGCGATCGCCTGGTCGTCGGGAAATCGGCCATGGTGCCTTAGCCGAAAGGGCGATCGTTCCTGTACTACCCCCCAAAGCAGAATTTCCCTATGTGATTCGGGTCGTATCTGAAGTGCTATCCTCCAATGGATCAACCTCCATGGGGTCTGTGTGTGGCTCTACCCTCGCCCTAATGGATGCGGGAGTACCCATCACCAAACCCGTGAGCGGAGCCGCCATGGGCTTAATTAAAGAGGGTGATGAAGTCAGGATTCTTACCGACATTCAGGGCATCGAAGACTTTTTAGGAGATATGGACTTTAAAGTAGCGGGTACCGATGAAGGTATTACCGCCCTTCAAATGGACATGAAAATCACTGGTTTAGAGTTGGAAACCATCGCTAACGCCATCAGACAGGCAAAAACTGCCCGTTTACATATCCTCGAAGAGATGCTCAAACCCATCGGCGAACCCCGTAAGGAATTATCTCCCTTTGCCCCTCGTTTGATGACCATGAAAATTGATCCAGAAATGATTGGTTTAGTCATTGGGCCTGGGGGTAAAACCATCAAGAGTATTACTGAGCAAACAGGCTCAAAAATTGACATCAGCGATGATGGCACCGTTACCATCTGTGCGGTACAAGCCGAAAGAGCTAGTCAAGCCAAGCGCATTATCCAAACCATGACCCGTAAACTCAATGAAGGGGATGTATATTTAGGTAAAGTTACCCGTCTTATTGACATCGGCGCCTTTGTAGAGGTTTTACCAGGAAAAGAGGGTATGATTCATATTTCCCAACTAGCCGAACACAGGGTTGGTAAGGTAGAAGATGAAGTAGCCATCGGTGATGAAATTGTGGTAAAAATCCGTGGTTTTGATAACCGTGGACGTTTAAATCTCACTCGTTTAGGTATTCATCCTGAACAGGCAGCCATAGCCCGTCAAGAGGCTGAAGGTTAATGGTTCTGGGTTTAACCTGTAGTTACTCAAATTAAGAATGAAACAAAGTTAATATTTTGTAGGGTGGGCATTGCCCACCATGGGCTAACTTTTGATCATGATTAACACTCAAAAAAATGTCTCATGGCTACTTAAACACCATAAAAATTTAAGGTTAAATATTCAACCCTTGTTGTTTTTAAAGGAAAATTCATGGATGCCACACAACAATTAAAAAAAGGAATTGAGCAATTAAATACAAGGGAGTTTTACCCTTGTCATGACACCTTAGAAGAAATTTGGATGGAAGCCCCCGAAACGGACAAAAAATTTTATCAAGGTATTCTACAAGTTGCCGTGGGTTGCTATCACCTTAGCAATGGTAATTGGCGAGGGGCATTAATTTTGTTGGGGGAGGGTATCAATAAGTTACGGGAGTTTGAACCTATTCACTATGATTTAGATATTCTGGCCTTTACGGATGCAAGTTATGCTCTTTTAATGACTTTACAAAAAGTTGACCCTGAAAAAGCGAAGGACTTTTATGGGCAATTGTTAGAAAGGGATTCAGTAAATGGGGTAAAGTTACCTCAACTCCATCAATGGAAAAATTCTTCCCAGAGCTTTTGATATTTTGGTCTGCGAGTGTACCATCGAATTAGGGCTTTACTAAGTAGCATGGGATTATGGCGAATACTAAAGTTATCAGGATTTTCACTCATCACATTAACCTGTACTATTCTTCTACCCAATTTTTTGACTTCTTCTCGATCTAAAAAAACAGGATGGGATTTTTCATCGGCATAAATTCGGAGGGCTTCGGGGGATGGCTTTCTCCCTTGCACCAATACCGCATCAAATAATTTTACTCCACAAATGGTGTCAATGGCTCGTATATGATCGGCGACGGTATAGCCATCGGTTTCTCCGGGTTGAGTCATGATGTTACATACATATATCTTAGGGGCAGAACTGCGGGCGATCGCACTTCTAATTTCAGGGACTAATAAATTAGGAATCACACTGGTATATAAACTCCCCGGCCCCAAAATGATATAATCCGCCTGTTCAATAGCTTTTAACACCGAAGGCACAGCCTTTGGAAACTCAGGCTTACAACCAAAATCAACTATTTTTTTACCCTGTTGGGGAATTTGTGACTCTCCGTGTACCATAGAACCATCGGCATATTTTGCCCACAAAGTGACATTGTCGAGGGTAGCAGGTAAAACACGCCCCGTAATAGCCAATACCTTGGCACTAGCATCAATTCCCTTTTCCAAATCATGGGTAATATCTGCCATGGCGGTCAAAAAAAGATTACCAAAACTATGATTTTTTAACCCTTCCCCCTCCTGAAAACGATATTGGAATAATTCCGTTAATAGGGTTTCCTCCTTTGCTAAAGCCGCAATGCAATTGCGAATATCTCCTGGGGGTAATACCCCCAATTCCCTACGTAAAATACCCGATGAGCCACCGTCATCAGCCACCGTCACCACCGCCGTCACATTACCACTATATTTTTTAATTCCCCGCAAAAGAGTTGATAAACCCGTACCGCCCCCCAAGGCAACTATTTTTAGTCCTTTATTTCGCTGGCGACGATTCCACAATACATCAATCAACTGTTGATCGTTATCGGGTTGTAATACATCCGTAATTGATCCAAACGCTCCTTTTTGTCCCCAATATAAGAGCAAGATACCCACAAAAAAAGCCAATGGCCCAGAAATATAATTGGGAATTACATTGGTGATGCGGTTAAGAGAATCGATGATAAATTCTATCAGGCGATTAATGGGGGTTAGTTTCACCCAAATAGCCAACCCTAAAATGGTAAATAAAACACCTAACAAACTGATAATTAACCAACGTTTTACAGAAATGCCGGGGGATAGCCATCGATACCAGCCATTATTTTTTTTGCGATCGTTGTTTTTACCCATATCAGTTTATAAGTTCAGTGGTGGAAGGCTTTGATGATGTCAGGGGCCCAGGGGAAAGAATAAATTTCCTTCCGAAACAGGCTTTTGAGCATCTGAAAAATTCTCCCTTTCAAAACTCATGGTAGCCGATAAATGGGAATCTCCCAAATATATACCAAAGATTTAAGGCAAAAGTGATAGGACTAGACAGAGGGAAGAGGTAATATTTTTATGGTTATTTTTACTTCAAATGATGGTATTGTGAAAGAAATAAACACTAAAATTGTAAGTGTTACCAATTTTCTTTCAAAACCTGTACAGCCTAATAAGGTTTTAAATATGACTGGCAAACATCGACCTTAAATAATTGAGAATGAGTAGTAATATAGGTGATTTAGAAAAAGAACTTTTTTTGAAAGAAGTTGAAATAAATGAGAAACATCAACAATTAAGGGAAAACTTAAAGGGTCTTTATCATGAGCTATCTTCCGCACTTTTTAGTAACCATAAATTATCGATCAAAAAAGAGATAAACAACATAGAACAAGAGATTGAAAGTGATTTGTTAAGTCTTCAAGAGAAGAAAAAAATGATTGCTAAAAAAAAGGAAGATTTGATGATAAAAAGTAGTGAACTTCAACTAGCTTTTTATGAGGCAATAGAGAATAAAAAAGGCATCAAATCAACTAATAGGGATGATCAGAATCCGCTATTAGATCTTATTGAACAAATGGCTCTGGACGGAACAGATAGTATTAATTTTGATAATTTTTATAAGGAACAAATATCATTCTTGGATAAAAAAATAAAATTAAAGTTAATACAAAAGATAATGGAAGATATTCTGGAAGATACATAAAAAAATCAATAAAACTTCTAAATTTAAAAATTAATTATTAACTTGTTATATGAATCCGTTATTTCTCCTCATTGATGGACATTCCCTCGCTTACCGTGCTTATTATGCCTTTGCCAAGGCGAGAAAAGGGCCATTACGTACTTCCACAGGGATTCCCACCAGTGTTTGTTATGGTTTCCTAAATTCTTTGTTTCAATTAGTTGATAGTTATCAACCAGAATTAATGGCGATCGCATTTGACCTCAGAGAAGCTACTTTTCGCCATACTGCTGACGCTAATTATAAGGGCGATCGCAAAGAAACTCCCGATGATTTTATGGAAGATTTATATAACCTCCAGCAACTATTACAAGCCCTTAATATCAGCATTGTCACAGCCTCTGGTTATGAAGCGGATGATGTTTTAGGTACCCTTGCCCTTCAAGCATCCCAACAAAATTATGCCGTAAAAATAGTAAGTGGCGATCGGGATTTATTTCAATTAGTAGATGATAAAGCTCAAATTAGCGTCCTCTATCCCGACAAACATTTAGGGAAATATAACGAATTTACAGAAAAAGAAGTTTTTGACAAAATGCAGGTAAACACCAAGCAAATAGTCGATTTTAAAGCCCTCTGCGGTGACAAATCTGATAGCATACCAGGGGTGCTAGGAATAGGAGATAAAACAGCAGTTAAACTATTACAAGAATATGATAATTTAGCTAATGTTTATAAAAATATCAATAATATAAAAGGTGCGATTCAAAAAAAACTTATTAATGGAGAAAAAGATGCTCTTCATTCTCAGTATTTAGCTCAGATAGTTACTGATATAAATTTAGAAAATAATCTGAATAATTATCAATTGACTGGAATTAATACAGATCAAGCCATAGCATTATTAGAACAATTAGAACTAAAAAGTTTTGTTACTCAAATTAATAAAATTCAAGATAAATTAGGAGGAGAAGAATTTAAACTAACTTCCCCTAATGAGTCACCAGAAAATGAGCAATTATCTTTGTTTAATACTCCCTCTAAGCAAGAAATCATTAACCCTATTATTGTCGATACCGAAGAAAAGTTAAATAATTTTATCAATGTTTTAAAACAACAAACTGATGGGAAAAAACCCCCTGCATGGGATACAGAAACCAACTCCCTCGATACTCAACAAGCAGACTTAGTCGGCATTGGTTGTTGTTGGGGTGAGACGGAAAAAGAAAGCGTTTATATTCCCCTTAAACATACCCAAGGGCAACAGTTAAGCACCGAATTAGTCTTAGGAAAATTAAAGCCTATCCTTGAAAGTCATTCATATCCCAAAACCTTTCAAAACGCTAAATTTGATCGCTTAATTTTTGCCCATCAAGGCATTGAACTAAAAGGGGTTGTGTTTGATACCATGTTGGCAAGTTACGTTTTACAACCCGAACAAAGTCATAAATTAAGTAGTCTTTGTTTGCAATATTTAACAGATACAGTATCCCAAAACTATGATGATTTAGATATTAAAAAAGGGGAAACTATTGCTAATTTATCCATTGAAATCGCTGCTTCCTATGGTGCGTTAGATGCGATCGCCACTTATAAATTAACCCTAATATTACAAGAAGAATTAAATAAAATTCCCGAACTAAAAGAAGTATTTAACCTAGAACTAAAATTAGAACCAATTTTAGCCCAAATGGAAAGGGATGGCATTACCATTGACAAAGAATATTTAGAGCCATTATCCCAAAAAATAGGTAAAGATTTAGAAGAAATTGAACAAAAAGCCTATGAATTAGCAGGGGAAAAACTTAACCTTGCATCGCCAAAACAATTAAGCACATTATTATTTGAAAGACTAGGACTAGATACCCGTAAAACAAAAAAAACTAAAACAGGATATTCTACCAATCAAGTAATACTAGAAAAGCTAGAAAAAGATCATCCCATCATTCCTGAAATCTTGCAACATCGCACCCTTTCTAAATTAAAATCTACCTATGTAGATAGTTTACCTACCCTTATCAATCCAGATACCCAAAGAATCCACACGAATTATAATCAAACCGTCACCGCCACCGGGAGACTCTCATCATCCAATCCTAACTTACAAAATATCCCCATTCGTTCCGAATTTTCTCGCCAAATTAGACGGGCATTTATTCCCCAAGAAAATTGGTTATTTTTAGGGGCAGACTATTCCCAGATTGAGCTTAGAATTTTAGCCCATCTTAGTCAAGAACCCATTTTAATCGAAGCCTATCAAAATAATCAAGATATTCATACCGTTACTGCCCAATTATTATTAGATAAAAAAGACATCAATTCCTATGAAAGAAGCCTAGGAAAAACCATTAATTTTGGGGTGATTTATGGTATGGGGGCGCAAAAGTTTGCCAGAAAAACAGGGGTAAGTGTGAAAGAAGCTCAACAGTTTATTCAAATTTATCAGGAAAAATATGCTGGTATTTTTAATTACCTAGAAACTATGAAAAAAGAAGCTCTTGGCAATGGCTATGTAACTACTATTTTAGGAAGAAGAAGATATTTTAATTTTGGAAATAGCGCCTTTAATTCATTAAGAGGAAAAGCCCCAGAGTCTATTAATTTAGATGAGTTAAAGTTCAATAATTATGATGCTCAAGCCTTAAGGGCTGCAGCTAATGCTCCCATACAGGGTTCTAGTGCCGATATTATTAAGATGGCCATGGTTAAAATTAATGATTTATTGTCATCCTATGAAAGTAGATTATTATTACAAGTCCATGACGAATTAGTTTTTGAGATTCCTCCCCATGAAGTGGAAGAATTGACCATTAAGCTAAAAGATATTATGGAAAATGTGGTTAATTTATCAATACCTTTAATTGTGGATATTCACACAGGGAAAAACTGGATGGAAGCGAAATAAGTTAATTAATAATTGACCATTGACGGTTAACCATAACTATCTCTTTCCTTGTGTTTTCTATCTCTCCTCTTAAATTAGGCAAAAAACAAAAAATATTTTTGTCATAGCAAAGGGGCAAAAAATTCCGATAAAATAAGCTAAAGGCAATAATATTAATAAATTATCATGACTTCTGCAGAGGTTAACAACCCTAGTACCCTAGATAGTATCATCAAATTATTACGGTGGGATAAACCCGCAGGACGACTCATTTTAATGATTCCAGCCCTCTGGGCAATATTTGTGGCGGGGGAAGGTAAACCGCCCCTTAGTTTAATATTTATCGTTATTTTGGGAAGTCTGGCGACAAGTGCCGCCGGTTGTGTGATCAATGATTTATGGGATCGTAATATTGATGATAAGGTAGAAAGAACTAAAAAGCGTCCCCTCGCTTCACGGGCGCTGTCGGTGAAGGTTGGTATTGTTGTTTTTATTGTCTCCCTTGGTTGTGCGGCTGGGTTGGCTTTTTTTCTCAATCCCCTCAGTTTTTGGTTATGTGTGGCTTCTGTACCCGTGATTGTCTGTTATCCTTTGGCTAAGAGGGTTTTCCCTGTGCCTCAGTTGGTGTTATCCATTGCTTGGGGTTTTGCGGTGTTAATTAGTTGGAGTGCGGTAACGGGCAATTTGAGCGATAATGCTTGGATTTTATGGGGTGCAACGGTGTTATGGACTTTGGGGTTTGATACGGTTTATGCCATGGCGGATAAAAAGGATGATTTACAGGTAGGAATTAATTCTAGTGCCATCTTTTTTGGGGATTTTGTGGCGGATGCAGTGGGTTTATTTTTTGCTCTGACTGCTGGTTTATTTGCTTATCTTGGTGCTGTGAATGGTTTTTCCTTCATTTTTGGGGTGACATGGGCGATCGCCGTTATCCTGTGGGTAGGACAGTATATCGAGTTAAGAAAAACTGATGGGGAGTCGATTAACTATGGTGGTATTTTTGGGCAAAATGTGACCATTGGCTTTATTTTGTTGTTGGGTATTATTGTAGGCATTCGTTAGGGGTAAAGGACATTGAGTCAGGAAAATTGGTTAGGATTAATGATTGGTAATTCCCGTTTACACTGGGCTTATTTTGTGGAGAATGAGCTACAGCAAACCTGGAATACTATCAAGGGGGATTCTTTACGGGAGTTAGAGGATATAATTCCCCCAGAAATTAATGGTTATTTAAAAAAAGAAATTCCTCTCTATGTGGCTTCTGTGGTGCCTTCTGCCACTCGTTTATATCTACAATTACCCCAGACTATCATTATTGATGTACACTCTATTCCCATTGAAGGTATCTATAATACCATGGGGTGCGATCGCACTTTAGCCCTTTGGGGAGGGGGTTGTAAATATGGATTTCCTTGTCTGGTTATCGACAGTGGCACGGCTTTAACCTTCACGGGGGCAAATGATACTAGGAGATTAATCGGCGGTGCTATTCTACCCGGGGTAAAGTTACAAATGGAAACCCTTTTTTTTAATACTGCGGCCCTTCCCGAAGTGGAAATATTAGAGCAATTTATTCCCCGTTGGGCAAAAAACACCCCTAATGCCATTCAAAGTGGGGTAATCTATACTATTCTTGGGGGCATCAAAGGATTTATAGATGATTGGTTAGAAAAATATCCTTCTTCTTCTATCATTCTTACGGGGGGGGATACCATGTTATTAAAACAATATTTTGGAAAAATTTATCCCTCTTTAGCAGATAAAATTATCTTTGATTCTGATCTCATTTTCTATGGCATGAAAGAGTATAAAATCGAAGCAGTAAAGTAATTGAGAATGAATAATAAAAATAATAACCTATTAAAACTTAAACCCTATGGAAAATAGCTTAAAGTTATGAACCTAAAAATATCGATCAAAATTTTACTATTTGAAATTATTTTATCTTTTAGTCTTTTTTTAATCTTTAACTACATTGGATAATTGTGAATTTTCATTATCAACACCGTTGCTTACTCCACTGCTGATGCGGTTTATAATAGATTAGGAAACAATTGTATTAAAACCTGAGACAATAATGGCGATCGCACCTAATACCAGTATTAAACCAGAAAATCTTATCACCCCAGATATTTTTAAACCAGCCCGTTATTTAGGTAACGAATTAGGCTCAAAACATAAAGATTGGGAAAGTGCCTCGGTGCGCTGGGTGTTAACATATCCTGAAATTTACGAAGTAGGAGCGTCAAACCTTGGGCATATTATTCTCTACAATATCATCAATGCTCAACCACGGCAAATGTGCGATCGCGCCTACCTTCCTGCCCCCGACTTATCCCAAAAAATGAGGGATACCCATACCCCCCTCTTTGGACTAGAAACCAAAAGAGACGTAAAAGAATACGATATATTAGGCTTTAGCCTTAGCTACGAATTAGGTGCCACCAATATCCTCGAAATGCTCAGTCTTGCCCATATTCCCCTCACCTGGCAAGAAAGAAAAGATACCGACTATCCCCTCATCTTTGCAGGGGGGCAAACAGCCACCTCAAACCCCGAACCCTACGCCGATTTCTTCGATTTTGTAGCCCTCGGTGACGGAGAAGAATTGTTACCCGAAATTGGTTTGGTGATTGAAGAAGGAAAAAAAGACGGCTTAACTAGAACAGAATTACTACTTGACCTTGCCCAAGTGCCGGGGGTGTATGTACCGCAATTTTATGATATGCAACCCGATGGCAGTGTGAAGCCCAACCGTGACGATGTACCAGAAAGAATTTTGCGCAGGGTAGCCACCCCCATCCCAGCCTATTCTATCGGTTTAGTACCCTATGTGGAAACTGTCCATGATCGCCTTACGGTGGAAATCCGTAGGGGATGTACCAGAGGATGTCGCTTTTGTCAACCAGGGATGTTAACTCGCCCTGCTAGGGATGTGGAACCCGAGGCGGTGGTTGATAGTATTGTAGATGGTATGAAAGCCACAGGATTTAACGAGTTTTCTTTATTATCCCTCAGTTGTTCCGATTATCTCTCTTTACCTTCCGTGGGTATCGAAATCAAAAACCGTCTCAAGGATGAAAATATCTCCCTTTCTTTACCTAGTCAGAGGGTAGATCGTTTTGATGAAAACATTGCTAATATTATCGGTGGTACTCGTAAAACAGGGTTAACCTTTGCCCCTGAAGCAGGTACTCAACGAATGCGGGATATTATTAATAAGGGTTTAACTAACGAGGAATTGTTGCGGGGTATTCAAACCGCCGTCAGGGAAGGATGGAATCAGGTCAAACTTTATTTCATGATTGGCTTACCTGGGGAAACCGATGAGGATGTATTGGGTATTGTGGAAACCGTCAAATGGTTACGTCAAGAATGCCATCACCTCAGTAGTAAGCGTCTTAATTTTAATATCACCATCTCCAACTTTACCCCCAAACCCCATACCCCTTTTCAGTGGCACTCCGTTTCTACCTCGGAATTTTTGCGTAAACGGGATTTACTCAAGGATGCTTTTTATCATCTTCGGGGTGTGAAGGTGAATTATACCGATGTGCGTATCTCCGCCATTGAAGATTTTGTGGGTAGGGGCGATCGCACTTTAGCCCCCGTAGTCCGTCGCGCGTGGGAATTGGGTGCCGGGATGGATTCTTGGTGGGAAAGCATCGACAAGGCTTATCAGGCATGGGAAACCGCCATCGAAGAAGCCGGGTTGATCTGGAAATATCGTAAAGTCGAAAGCGGTGAATGGAATATTTTTGATGCTCAAAACCCAGAGGAAAACCATGATAACATCAACTATTATGCCCCGTTACCATGGGATCATTTAGATACGGGGATCGATAAAACATGGCTCAAAGAAGACCTAGAAAAAGCCTTGGCAGAAGCCACCGTGCCAGACTGTGCCTTTGATGGTTGCAGTAGTTGCGGTGTTTGTAGCCCCGATTTTGGTCATAACATCGTTGTCACCCCTCCCCCCATTCCCGACTATGTGGGCAACTTTAAACCTAACCAAGAAAAAGCCCAACGGATTCGAGTATGGTTTGGTAAACAGGGGGATATGGCATTATTAAGCCATCTGGACTTAGTACGTTTGTTCGATCGCGCCGTGAGAAGGGCAAGTCTTCCCATTTCCTACACAGGAGGTTTTCACCCCGGCCCTAAAATTTCCATCGCCCTCGCCCTATCTTTGGGGATGACAAGTAACGGTGAAATTGTTGATTTTGAAAATCATACCCGCATGGATATTGATGAGTTTGTGGAAAAATTACAGGCTCAACTTCCTATGGAATTACCTTTAATTAAGGTGGAAGAATTACCCATAAAATCGGCTAAGGCAACGCAAATATTAGACACAGCGGAATATTTGGTAACCCTATCTGCTGATAACAATATTAGTCTTCATCAGTGGCAAAATTGGATTAATGAGGTTAACAATGCCTCGGAAATATTGATGGAAAAAAACTCTAAAAAACGTAAGAAAAAAATGGTCAATTTAAGGGCTAATTTATTAAGTTTATGCTTGGCTGATGATAATTTTGAGAAGTCAGAAACTATTACTATTAAATATACAGGAAGTGCCAAAAATGATGGCTCTTTATTAACCCCTGATCATGTTTGTTATATGTTAGAGCAGGTTAGCTCAGAAACATTGACTATTACTAAAGCCCATCGAGAAATGATCCTCTTAACCGATCATATTACTCAATAAAAACCATTTAATAAGGGGTTTAACCCCCTTGCCCCCCCCGTGCTGATGATAGACCTTGATCTCGAATTGTTATGATGGATTAGAGCCACCTTTGGTATCTTATTAACCATGAAAAAATTTACTGCCAAAATATTCAGCTTAAGTTTCGTTACCCTAACCACTATCTTTTTATTGGTGGTGGCAAATGTGCCTACTCAAATTCTTTTAACCAAAGTGCGATCGCCCCAACCCCAAGCTATTTTGGTATTAGGCGGAGGCACAGGTAGGGAACATTTCGCCCTTGAGTTTGCCCAGAAACATCCTAATTTACCCGTATGGGTTTCTAGTGGTTCCCCTTCCGAGGGGCAGGTTTTAATTAATGGAGATCTTGATCCTGAGCGCGTTCATTTAGATAACCGTGCCACGGATACGGTTACGAACTTTACCACCACAGTAAATGCTTTACTGGAAAATAATATTCATCATGTTTATCTCATCACCTCAGATTTTCACATGAGACGCTCCCGTGCGATCGCAACGGTGGTGTTTGGGAGTAGGGGAATTATTGTAACTCCTGTTTCCGTATCCTCTGGACAACAAAGGGAAGAAACCTCTCGAGTTATTCGGGATGTGGCAAGATCTTTTTTATGGATATTTAGTGGCCGTACAGGGGCAAGTCTTAATCCCCGACTAACCCAACAAGCCCAATTTTCCATAACTGACCTGATTTAAGTACGTTTCATAAACAAAAAAAACCCCGTGATTACCATGGGGCTTAATTTTATCTTTGTGATTTGATATGGGCGATACTGGATTTGAACCAGTGACGTCCTGCTTGTAAGGCAGGCGCTCTACCACTGAGCTAATCGCCCTCGTTGCGTTCACCTCTATAATTATAACAACTCTTTTTTAAAAATGCAACATGCCTTCTGGAAAAAATCACGACCGAATTACATGGCTTTGTTTACCATGGATTTTCATCGGCACTATCATCGTCTCAAAAGACCTATTGACAGGCTTTGTAGTCGCTTCTGGATTTTTATTTAGCGGAATGATGTTTGGTCCTGATTTGGATATTTATTCTGTGCAGTTTAAAAGATGGGGTCACTTTAAGTTTATCTGGCTACCCTATCAAAAATATTTGCGTCACCGTTCTTTTTTTTCCCACGGTTTTATCATTGGCACGGTAATTCGTAGTCTATATCTTTCTTTGATCATACTATTACTTGGTTTTGTTTTAGGGGCGATCGCCCTTACAATTTTCCCTCAAATATGGCAATGGCAAGGAATAGTAAACAATCTAAGGATAGTTGGAACCATTTATATAAAAGAAATCGTAGCCCTGTTTATCGGTTTAGAATTGGGGGCAATGAGTCATTATGTAGCTGATGGTATCGGGTCATGGTTAAAAAAGAGAAGTAAAAAAAACAACAAAAAATCCCCTAGAAAACCTCAGTTAAAAAGAAAACCTACCAGAAAATCTCCTCGAAGGAAAAATTGACCCATACACTAGATAGTGATTATTCCCTGACGTTCGGTTATACTCATTTATGAAACCTAGGGCAACAGGTTATCATGAACATGTGCGAAACGTTATTAGTATGACATTAAGTAATGATTGTATCTGATCCTCTATCTCTCAAGTTAATAGATCTTTTTCCCTCCAATGGTTCTTTTAACTCTCAATTTGTTGGTGTTGCCTCTGAAAAAAGTGAGGTTAAGGCACAGCAAGAGTGGTATAGTGCGATCGCATCCATAGAACAACTATTACATCTAACGATTCCTGCCCACTCCCCGAAAACAGTACAAGGGGTAGTAATTTCATCACCAAGCCCAGCCATTACCCACACCGAATTATTACAAAATTTAGAAGTAGCGGTTTTTTCCTCCTCCCTCGAGCGACAAATGGTATTGCCTGTGTGTGAAAAAAATACCGTAGTCACAGAAAAAATATTTTCCCCCATCAACATCCCTTTACAAGATCAAGATTCCTTTAATAACGAAGATTTTTGTCTTGTGCTAACCAATGAATTTAGCTGTTTACTGGTAAAAGGAATAAACTCCCAAAAACAAGCTATTTTTAACTTTTCCTTTGACCCAGATTTAATTAATCAAGCATGGGCATTATTAAGAAAGAAAATAGTCCTTAACTATCAGTATCAAGAAAACTATTTACAAGAATTAATAACTACATTTAGTCCTAGAACTCCCCATTATAAAATAGTCAGTCACTTCAGCCAATTTTTATTGGAAAACTTAAGGTTAATTGCTTTAAAACCATCAGAAGAAATTATTTCTAAGCCCTCAGAAAAACGTCATCAAAGCATTTCTCTTAAAAAAACTCCCCTGCCTCCATACCCAGAAATTGAATTACTACAAGCCCTTACCCATGAAATCAGAACCCCTCTAACTTCCATTAAAACCCTCACAAAGTTATTACAAAAAAAAGCAAAAGCATTTCCTGAATTAACTAAATATTTAGAGATGATTGAGCAGGAATGTAGTGAACAAATTAACAGAATGGATTTAATTTTTCGGGTTGCCGAATTAGAAGCAACTCCCCATAAACACAAAGAGCTTAATCTAGTTCCTGTATGTTTAGAACAAATTTTAAATCAAACTATTCCTATCTGGAAAAGACAAGCACAAAGAAGAAACATTGTCCTCGATTTTATTGTACCGAAAAAGTTACCCCAAGTAGTAAGTGACCCCGTTATTTTAACGCAAATGTTGGGGGGATTAATGGAAAAATTTACTCGAAATATTCCTAGCGGTGGACATTTTCAGGTGTTAGTTTTACCGTCAGGGGATCAACTTAAGTTACAGTTTTTGTCGGAGTCCAATTTGAATAGTAATCAGGTAAAATGTTTGGGAAAATTACTTTTATTTCAACCAGATACGGGTAGTTTATCTTTGAATCCTGATGTTACTAAACATATTTTTAATGTTTTGGGCGGTAAGTTAATTATTAAGCAAAATCAAAATAAAGGGGAAATTTTAACTATATTTCTTCCCCTCGGAAAGCAACAGAGAATGATGGGTGGTGAATCATAGCCTACAGATGCCCAAGGCAAGGGGGTTTTATTGTTTTTGGGGCGTTGGTGAGTTAAGGTATGATTTTTGGTTTAGTTCGGCAATGGTAATGATAGTTCTAGTATTATAAACCGTTTCCTTCCCTAAGGGCATGATAGTCGGGGGTGTTTGTCCATGCAAATTTTAGGGAGTTGGTGAGGTTTTTATTACCACTTGTCATAAAGATGATTAGGGCGATGGTTGCCATGATTCCTGCGATGGTGAAAAGAAGGGTATAACCGCCAAGATCAAGAAATAATGTCCCAATCACGGCACTACCGAGGGCAACTCCCACATCAAAACCGCCGATACAGACGGAAAAAGCTCTACCTCTTTCTTTGAAGGTACATCGATCTGAAATGAGGGCTAGGGTAATGGGGATAAACATTCCAGCCCCTGCTCCTTCAAATAGGGCGGCGATGATAAGAGCGAGGGGGGTTGTGGCTTCTGCTAGTAAAATCATGGAGATGATATAGCAAAGAAGACTTAGGGTAATGAAACGTCCTCTACCATAGACATCGGAGGCTTGACCTGCAAAAAAGCGCATGGAAAATGAGGCGATCGCCGTTCCTGTATAAAAAAGACCTACGTTAAAGTTAATATCTAAATCTCTGATATGGAGGGGTAAAAAGGTAACAATGGTACTAAATAATGAACCGACTAAAAGTAAGGTTAGGGTAGGTACGAGAAATGAGCGATCTAAAAATAGTTCTTTGAAACTACGCCCTAGGTTATTTTGTGGGTTAGGGTTTTGAGAGGATTTTTTCTGTTCTTCTCTGATTTGTGCTTGTCTTTCGGGGGGAAATTCCCTCACTTTTGAGCCAAGAAATAATGATAATAGTCCACATCCTGCACAGAAGGAAAAGAGAATTTGATAGCTACCATAGGTTTGTAAGAAACCACCCACAGCCGGGCCAATGGCCATGCCGAGGGGAATTACTAAACTCATATAGCCGATTAGTTCTCCTTTTTGTTTGGGGGGTGATATGTCCACCACGAGGGCGTTATAACCTGTGGTAAAGGCGGCAATACTGATGCCATGAAATGCTCTAATGCCCATGAGTTGGGGAATTTCACTCAAGAATAAGTAACCTAAAGGAGCGATCGCCGCTACGGTGGCACCAATGAGGATAATTACTTTACGGCTGGGGTAATATACTAGATTACCAAAAAAGAATTTACCGACTTTAAAAATAAATTGGGTGATAGTTTTGGAGAGGGGAACTTTTTGCAGACAAACATCTAGGCTTTGATCGGCTAACTGCCCCAACCACACACGAGAGCCTAATAAACCGACGATAAAAAAGCTCATGACGATGGCTACTTGTTTGGGTTCTGCTCCCATGTCTTCAATGTAGGCAGGAAGGGTGGGAAGCAGGGATGACATACTCATCCAAAATAGTAGTCCACAGGCGAATAAAATGCCGATGTTAAAAAGTTGTGGGCGCTCGATGGTTTGAAATACCTTCAGAAAATTCACTGTTTGTGACGATTTTTGTTACAAAAGTTCATCTTCCATTATCCCTTAAAAAAAATATTATGGCAGTTCTACGGAGCTTGGTTTGGCAATATGGGGTAAGCCCCAACCTAGTTTTTCTCGGAGGATGCGGAAGAATTCGGGGGATTGGAGACGGATAAATTTGGCATTGTAGGGCGATCGCACCATACGCACTTCATCATCGGGTAATATATAACATCCAGCGTTACCATCCCCCACCATCACCATTTGATTATTGGTAGCAGGATAGATAGTAACAGGTTCTTTGTCAGAAAAAACCAAAGCCCTAGAAGCGAGAGAATGGGGGCAAATGGGGGCAAGTTGGAACACAGGCACATCAGGGGTGACCACCGGACCTCCTGCACTGAGGGAATAAGCGGTAGAACCTGTGGGGGTGGAAATAATTACCCCATCGGCGGCAATGTCCACGGGAGCATGGCGACCAATTTTGATTTCAAAATGACACATACTGGTGAGGGGTTCACGGTGTACTACCACTTCATTGAGACAAAGGGCTTCCCAGAGTTTTACTCCATCCCTGACTACATTTACTTCAATCATCGATCGCACCTCCATCTCAAAATCTCCCTCTAACACCTGTGCGATCGCCATATCTAGCTGATTAAGATAAATTTCGGTTAAAAAGCCCAAATGTCCTGTATTCACCGTCAAAACAGGGATATTGTGGGGAGCAACCTGACGACAGGCGGACAAAACAGTACCATCTCCCCCTAAAACGATGGCGAGTTCCATGGTTTGGTCAAACTCTGGTTCGGCTATCTGTTCGATAGGGCTATGACATACGGGGCGATCGGGATAAGAATAACCTAAAATACCAGTGTAGCCCGTGGCTAAATAAACATCGTAACCCTTTGCCATTAAACTTGATTGTAATTCCGCAGCGATTTGACAGGCAATAGGTTTCACATCGTTGTAGATAACACCGATTTTAGGCATCAATAAATATTCCTAGTAAAATTTGACCGAGAAAGACTTAAGTTCCCATAACACCATAGGCATTATACCAGAATCAGCGATTTTTCCCCATGTACTTTAACTATTTTCATGGAGATTGCAAACTGTTCATTTGATTTTGAGCATAGCCAATTAAATTTTGTGCTTGCGTATAGGATGTTGAATTTTTATCTACCTTTTTCAAGGTGTCTATGATGCGTTGAATTTGTACAATACGCCGATTAACATTATCAGTGGAATCATCCATATTTACCATGGTCGAACGATAGTTATTAATTAAATCTTCTGCCCTCTTAAAATAGTTTAGAGAATTTTCTTCTATTTCTTTTCTGAGTCTGACATCCCGCAAATTATTTTCATATTCAACAATAATACGATTAGCCTGACGATAACCATCTAAGTCCGTTTCGGGTATTCTATTTAATTCATTAATTGCTTTTTGCCAAAAATCTTCAATATCTGACCATTCACTGACGGTATAAGGGGGATTTTGCGATCGCACCTTAGCCAAATTAGCAAAATCTTGGGCGGTACTTACAAAAGTAGCTAATCTCTCATTATTAGCAGAAAAACCCACCATATCCTCAAAATCTAACTGATGGGCAACCAATTTTTGTCTGGCAATGGTACCCGCAAAAGTAGATGGAGAAATCAAATTAAACTCATTTAGCATAGTGCGCCATTGTTGAATAATTTGTCTTCTTTCTTGATCAGAATTACTATTTTGATATTGATTTTTTATTTGCCCTAACTGTTCTTCTAAATTGTTTAAAGTAACTTTAGCATTATTTCCCTGAAAAACTTTCGCCTCTAATTCCCCTACCTTTCTGCGCATTGTCATAAACTGAGATCCAGAAAAACTAGAACGATAAAAAAAACGAGAACCTCCATATCCCATCAATTCATTTTGAGCAATAATAGGAATTTTATCCAAATAAATCTTACCTTCTGCTAATCTTTGAGAACCTAATTCCAGATCTGGAAAATCTGTAGCATTATCAATTAATTGCTCTGCTTGTTCTGTTAAATTTAGAGCTTTTTTAAAGTTATTTTCTACCACAATTTGACTAGGTAAAAGTAGAATAGGAGCATGATTATTTATGGGGCGACGGATGGCGGCGTAGGGTAAATTGACAATATATAAAAATCCAATGGGAATGCCAATTCCAATACCGCTAATAATTAATCGTCTAATGGATGACTTAAATTTCGGCTCTTGTGTTTGAGGAGAATCTTTTGTTTTTGTATTATAAATCTCTTCTTCTAGTTGTTCTAACCTTGTTTTTGGTTCAATTTTTTGTGGGGCTAACTTTAGGCTATTATTTTCTTTTTTTTTCCTAAAAACCGTTTTAAAGAACATGGTAAGCTCAAATATTTTTTATGAATATTATATATTCTGCCCGTAAAACATCCCTAAACTCTCACCCAAGGGAAAAAAGACTAGGGGGAAAGTATCCCCCGACAATTAAGGAAAAATCAATAACTAGATTAAAAAATTAATTATCAATTATCCATGGTCAATTATTTATTAAAATATGCTTCTAAAGCTTCGGTAACGATTTGATTCATGGCTTTTTTCTCTTCTCCAGAAACGGTTTTTAGCTTTTGGTACCATTCCTCATTAACACTGATGCGATGTTCGTTACGTTTTGCACGGGGTTTTTTCTCGCCTTTTTTCATAGTTTTTTTATTGTTAGGTTGATAAGTTTGAGCATATTCTCTGAGCGCATCGAAACCAACACGGTTACAAAAATCGCCAAAGGTTTCATTTTTCTTTTTGCTATCACGGAAATAAACAAATAGAGGTTCTAAAAATTGTTCTAATTCTGCAATATTGAGCTTTTCTTGATAGGTACGAGCTAATCTAGTTTGATTGGGGCAACCTCCTAACCACATTTGATAGACGTTGGGTGCTGAACCTACAAAGCCTAATTCTGCCATATAAGGGCGCGCACAACCATTGGGGCAACCTGTCATCCGAATTACGAAGGTTTCCTCCGCCATACCTAGTTTTCCTAGGAGGGTATCAATGCGATCGACGATACTAGGCAAAATTCGCTCAGATTCGGTGGTGGCAAGTCCACAGGTGGGCATAGCAGGACATGCCATGGAATAACGGGTAAGATGGTTGACTTTGTCAGGATCTAATTCTACGCCGTTATCACGAAAAATTGTGTTAATGTCTTCTTGCCATTGAGGATCAATTTCATAGAGAATGATGTTATGGTTGGCTGTTAGACGGGTGGGTAATTCGTATTTGGTGATGACTTGTTTGAGGGCGCTTTTTAGTTGGAAGTTACCATCGTTTTTGACTCTACCGTTTTCTACGGAAATACCAAGGAATAGTTTACCGTCTCCTTGCTCATGCCATCCTAGATAGTCTTCATATTTCCATTTGGCTAGTTTTTTGAAAGGTTCTAATTTTTTACCGAGGTATTCTTCTACTTTGGTTTTAAATCTTTCTACTCCCCAATCGTTGATTAAATATTTCATTCGGGAATGACGGCGGTTAGTGCGATCGCCATAATCCCTTTGAGTAGCGACTACTGCTTTCACCAAATCAAAAACATCATCTTTTTTCACATAACCAATTTCATCGGCGGTGCGAGCAAAGGTTTCTTCTTTTCGGTGGGTACGCCCTAAACCACCCCCCGCAAGGACGTTAAATCCTTGTAGTTCGCCTTTTTTGTTGGTAATTACCACTAAACTAAGGTCGTGGGTATAAACATCAATGGAATTATCCCCAGGTACGGTTACAGAACATTTGAACTTACGGGGCATATACTGAGTACCATAAATAGGCTCAGGGGAGTCTTCAAAGTTGCTACCATTAAGGTTTTTTTGACGGGCTGCCTTAACTTCGGGGGCTTCTTCGGCGGTGATGGCTTTTTCTCCATCTAACCAAATTTCATAATAAGCACCACTTTGAGGGGCTAGTAAATCGGCGATTTTGTCGGCATATTCCCAAGCATACTGATAATCTAATCTATTTTTATAGGGGGCGGGGGGGGCCATGACGTTACGGTTTAAATCACCGCAAGCCCCAAGGGTAGAACCCATGTTCTGGACGATGGTTTTAATAACGGTTTTAAGATTTTTTTTGAGAATACCGTGGATTTGATAACCCTGTCTGGTGGTAACTCGGAGGGTATGGTTACCATATTCTTCGGATAGTTGTTCGAGGGCGAGGTAAAGTTGGGGAGGGATAAACCCCCCGGGGTTACGGGTGCGCAACATAAACTGATAGTCTTTTTCTTGCCCTTTTACCCGATTATCTCGGTTGTCTTGCTGATAGGAGCCGTGAAATTTTAATATTTGGATACCATCTTCACTGAAATGGGTTGTGTCTTGCGTTAACTCGGTGGCTACTGGTTCTCTTAAAAAGTTACTACGCTCTTTAATTCCTTCCACTTTTGAGCGTTTTTTCTCAATGGTTGAACTGTCTGTCATTACTTTTTTGTGTTTTTTGTCAGATTCCTATTTACTATTCTAGTGCGATCGCACTTAATCTGTCATTACAGACACAAAAGTTAAGGATAAATCAAAGGATACTCCTCCACGGGAATATAAACCCCATCACATTGGCCCTTATAACGATACTCCACCAAACTAAACTGATTATCGAGCCACTGATAAACCCCATAACTACCACAATCTCCCAAGCCCCTCGCTTTTCTATCCACTATCAACTGCTTCATGTCAGGGTCAAACTCCACCGCTCCCGTTAATAAAGAAGTTTCGCCAATTTGTAAACGTCCCCCTCGCTCCTCAAAAACCGTAAAACTTAAATCATAAATTTGATGTTGTGCTTGATTAGCATCATAAAAAAAATATTGATAACTCCCCTGATACGCCCCCACAAAACAAAAAACTTCCACCAAATATTCCGTAGTATTCAACTCATAAATATTAGTATTTTCAGTAGAGAGAAGGTGATTATCACTGTTGCAAATCCTTAAGCCCTCTTTTTCCCCAAGACTTTTAATAATTACCTCATCATCTAAAGAAGGAACATCCGCCAACCCTTCCAACCGAAGAAAAGAATTATTTTCACACCCCAAAACTAACTGTAGTGTCATTAGAACAAAAAGAAAGAAAAGATTATTGTTGTAATAAAAAATGTTTCGTTTTAACAATTTATAGGATGTAATGTATTTGCTTAAATGTAATCTTAACTTATATGATATAAGGTTAAACAACCAAATCATCGAGGGAAAAAGTTGAGTAGAAAATATTTATTTACCTCCGAGTCCGTCACCGAAGGTCATCCCGATAAAATATGTGACCAAATATCTGACACTATCTTAGATGCTTTATTAAATGAAGATCAATATAGTAGAGTAGCTGCGGAGGTTGTAGTCAACACAGGATTAGTCCTTATTACAGGGGAAATTTCCTCTAAAGCTCAAGTCAATTACATTGACCTAGCCCGTAAAAAAATCGCTGAAATTGGCTACACCGATGCTAATAATGGTTTTTCTGCCAATAGCTGTTCCGTCTTAGTGGCCCTAGATGAACAGTCCGCTGATATTGCCCAAGGGGTAAACCAAGCCCAAGAACAAAGGGAAAAACTCAGTGATGATGAGTTAGATAAAATCGGAGCAGGAGATCAAGGTTTAATGTTCGGCTTTGCCTGTGACGAAACCCCAGAATTAATGCCCCTACCCATCAGTCTTGCCCATAGGATGTCCAGAAGACTAGCCGCCGTTAGGAAATCTGGAGAATTACCCTACCTCGGTCCTGATGGAAAAACTCAAGTGACCGTAGCCTATGAAAACGATCGCCCCGTAGGCATTGATACCATCCTCATCTCTACTCAACACACCGAGACCATAGGTAATATTACCGACAACGACAAAATCCAAGCCACCCTAAAAGAAGCCATCCAAGAAACCGTCGTTAACCCAGTCTTCCACGACTTAGACATCAAACCATCCCACAAAACCCGTTTTCTGCTTAACCCCACAGGAAAATTCGTCATCGGTGGGCCCCAAGGAGACTCAGGCTTAACAGGTAGGAAAATTATCATTGATACCTATGGTGGTTATTCTCGCCATGGAGGAGGAGCATTTTCTGGCAAAGATCCCACAAAAGTAGATCGTAGCGCTTCCTATGCTTGTCGTTATGTAGCCAAAAACATTGTAGCCGCTGGACTAGCCTCAAAATGTGAAGTACAGGTAAGCTATGCCATCGGAGTCGCCCAACCCGTGAGCATCTTTATCGAAACCTTTGGTACTGCCAAAGTATCTGAAGAACAACTATTATTCGCCGTCAAAAATAACTTTGATTTACGCCCTGCCGGTATCATTCAAATGTTTGACTTGTGTTCTCTTCCGTCCCAGAGGGGAGGTCGTTTTTATCAAGACGTAGCCGCCTACGGACATTTTGGTAGAAATGATCTAGATTTACCTTGGGAAAAAACCGATAAGGTATCAGCACTTAAAAAAGAGTTGGGAATTTAAATCCCACAAGGGGAATACATATCATTTGGTGGGCATAGCCCACCGTAAAAACTATAGTTTTGGGGTTAATAATAGACCCTGACTTTGACCAAGAATAATATGGTTTAAATCTTTAATATCCTCAATATCTGGTAAATTGGGAGTAGTTAATTCTACTTTCCATTCCGTAGGATCTAACTGTAACCAATCAAGAAGGTTTATCTCTACCTTTTGTCCTTCCATATTGGCTACCATGACAATTTTTTTATCTGGATTTTTAGGATGAGACCTTACCCCATAAAAAATAGTAGCGTCATCCTCCTCAATCTTATTAAAACGATCGCCCCCATGCAAACTTTTCCCAAGCCATGGATGTTCATGGCGCAAATCTCTTAAACGAAGATTATACTTAGCAAGGGCAGGATCAACCGTTTTACTATAATGGGAAACATTACAAATCTCAGAGCAATCCTCCATAAACATCAAAGCCCACTGTTTGAGATTATCAATATCCAGATTTTGACAAAAAGCAATCATATTACTTTCCTTCATCTCCTTCATCTCTTGGATATTACAAGCCCCATCATCAAAACAAAGCTGACAAACCTTCACCACCTCCTGAAGATCATAATTACGAGCAATCATACTAGCATTAAGGGCGTGGGTAAACTCCCTCAACTGGTCCAACTTTTCAAAACCCAAAGACTTCATCCGTTGAAAAGCATCCTCCCGATGATAACGCTCCTCCGTCATCTGCCAGTCCAAAAAGCCCACTTCCTCCGATACCACCTTAACCCCATACTCCTCATCCGTATTACGGAAAAACATCCAAGGAGCGTGCATCAACACATTAATAAAATCCATCGGTAAACCCGGGCTAAAACCATATACCCACATCGACACCGCAGGATTATCATAAGCACCTCGAATTACATCATTAAGAGTTTCTCCCAAACGCCAATTAATCTCAAGGCGAGTATCCACCTGACTACCACGGCGTAAAGTATCATGATTTCCACACCCCGTAATCCAATTTTGTCCCTGGTACATCACCTCACATACCCGTTGCCATTTTTTACGCCAAAAACCTTTAATACTAGGAGTATTGTGAGCAAAAATTAACGGTCCCCATTGATAAGACTCTGGTTTTAGGTTAATCAAATCCATATAGGTTGATTTTGTTTCCCACCCTTCCTCTGGCCAAGGGCGCCCATCCTCAAAAATAGTAAATAATAATCTCTTATAACCACCAATTTCCTGAACTAAATCACTCATGGCAAGTAAATATTGATCATCCTGCTCTACCCTGCCCGTAAGGGGATTAAAGAAGCGAAAATCCTGACCACCATCAACCCGAATACCATCAGCCCCAGTATTAATTTTTCTCCGTTGCATTTCTAGCAAAATTGATCGAACCATGGGAAGTTGGTGGTTTAAATCCTGCCCATACATATTAGGTCCTTTGAAAAATTGATTATTAATTAGTAATTCTGCTTGGTTATCCGCATGACCATATACCAAATCATAAATTAGACCGATGGGCTTGTGAGGAAAATTATGTAATACGCCAATAAAATCATATAATTCATCAGGGCGTAAACTGGCTAAGATAGAAGGGCTAGTGGCGCTAGCTCCGATAATGGGCACATCATAACCCCAACCTTGAGTATTAGGTTTAGTAATTTTTACTTTAATGCCTTCAATGCTTTTGAAAATGTCATCTCCTTCGGGAATACTCCTTGGGGCAATACCGCAACATTCTTCGACAATCTCAAATAATCTACTATCCTGACTCAAGTCCTTACGATATTCGATGGTAGGCTCAACGGGAAGCAATTGCACCGCATCATAACCCACATAATGCTCTTCGTGGGGTTCGAGGGGTTGATTGGTGTTGATTTTTTTGGCAATGTTTTTATATATTTTTGTCAGGCCCGCCAAACTGCCTTCGGAAGACGCTGTACCTACATGGAGTTGTAATATATTAATGGGGGTAGAGGTGCGAGGGATATTTTCTTCGTCGGTGGTTCCCGTTAATTTAAAATATTCTAGGTCAGTTCTTTCTTTTTCTAATTTACCCATGTCGTACAACTCTGCGGGGGCAAACACTCCAAAGGGTAAGGAATGGGCTAGGGGATCTCTAATAATTTCAATTTGTCCGTAGGGGTTACGATAACGTAGCCAATAAAATGAGCCTAGGGTTTTTCTTGTACCTGCTTTCATTCCTTCGATGACACCCCAAAAGAATTTACCTCTTTTTTTGAGAAAAACACAATCTCTTCTTACTTCTATGATGTTACTTTCTGAGGATAAAATATCTTTTACTTTTATCTCTTGGGTGGGGGTAAATACTTCCAAATAAATCTCGTTAAGGTGCATTACTTCCCTTAGTAGTTGGGGAGTCCAAAAACCTATTTGGGTAAGTCCATCCTCTCTGTAGTTAGCTCCAAGATAAGTGGCTACTTGTTGGTTTTCTTCAAAAACGGTATTGGATGATTTTTCAATTTTTTTGATTTTATTGATCAGTTTTTTCGTTTCTGATTCTATGAGGGAGATTTTTGTTTTTGTTTTGGTTTCCACGGTCAATTATTCTCTATTTTTACAATCAATAGCTTTAAAATCACACTGATATTTTTATGAATAAAAACTACTTTTCATTTTCTTTATTATAGTCAATATCCTTTTTTTGATAGGATATAAAGGGGATTTCCTCTTAATGATCATTCATGACGGTAAAGCTATATTGACCAATTATAGACCAAGTTTTTCTATTTGCACTTTAGTTTAATTAGATGACATAATTTTTTGATAATTTAAAATACTGATAATAAAAATTATATTTTGATTTTATGATGAAATTTTATACTCTGGATGTTTTTACAAATCAACTTTTTTCTGGTAATCAATTGGCGGTGTTTCCTGATGGGGAGGGGTTAAGTGATGATGATATGCAAAAAATTGCCATAGAGTTTAATTTTTCAGAGACTGTATTTGTATTTGATGATGAGCAGACTAATTTTCAGTTAAGAATTTTTACCCCGGGAGGAGAAATTCCTTTTGCTGGACACCCTACCATCGGTACGGCTTTTTTGTTGGCTAAATTGGGTAAGTTTAATTTAAATGCGGGGGAAACGGAGGTTGTATTTCGAGAGGGGGTTGGGGATGTGCCTGTTACTGTTTTTCGGGATGGGCAGAATAAAATTTGGACTCAGTTAAAAGCCCCTTGCCCCCCTGATTTTTATACGGACTGTCCTTGTAAACAGGATTTGGCTCAAATGTTATCTTTGGAAATGGATGATTTGATGGTTGATAATTTTGTGGTGGAGGGGGCTTCCTGTGGTTTGCCTTTTTTGTTGATTCCTCTGGCTAGTAAGGAGGCTTTGGGTAAGGCAAAGATTGATCTAGGGATTTGGGAAAGGGTGTTAAAAAATTCTTGGTCGCCCCATGTCTATATTTTTGTGCAAACTGGGTACAGTAGTTTTCAGGTGAGAATGTTTGCTCCTGCTCTTAATATCACGGAAGATCCCGCTACGGGTTCGGCGGCCACGGCTTTTGCTGGTTATTTGGCTAAATATCAGCCCGAAAGTGAGGGGTGTTGGAGTTGGGATATTTTTCAGGGTTCGGAAATGGGGCGCCCTAGTAGGATAAAGGCGATCGCCCTTAAACAGAACAATAGGATTAAGGAAATTAAAGTGGGGGGAGAATCGATAATCGTAACAGAGGGAAATTTAAAGTTAAGTTAAATCACAAAAAATGTAAAGTAAATAGTTAATAATTAATTATTTTTTTAATAAAGTTAGCGAATAACTATAATATAAAGATATAGACGAATAAAAGATGAATATGTCCACCAGCCCAGACGATTTAATTCTTTGCCAGTGTATTTTTAGCACCCCCAAAGATACCGCCCTAAAAATACCCTTCGGAAAATTGGACGATAGCGAACATCTCTCTCGTTATGCCCTCGCTATTTCCTATGAGCAAGATACCATAGAACCCTTTGCCCAGAAAGGAAACATTTCCTACTACGAACTTTTAGTCACGGATACCCAACCAGAAAAATTATCATCCCTAGACGAAAATTTAGAGAAAGTAGTTGAATTTGACCGTAAGAGTCTGATGGAAGCGGGAATACCCGGTTTGGCTTTTCCATACCTAACTTTAACGGAATACTCTCCCCTCATTCCCGATTTACTAGATGCTTGGCAAGACCAAGAAGGACAAGAATACGTAATCATTAATCAAAGAAGTAATTGGGAATCTTTGAGCCAATATTTTACCCACAAAAATGTTCCTAGTAACCAAATTTTCCACCATCTCCAAACCATGGTTAAACTTTGGAAAGACCTACACAAGTTGAAATGTTCCCAAACTCTTTTAGAAAAAGATAACCTCGGGATTGGTGATTCGGGAGATTTGGAAATTAAAAAGTTATATTTTGATGATCTTGATAATCCTCCCCATGTCAGACAATTAGTGGAGTTCTGGATTATAACCTTAGAAGAAAGTAATCAAACCGACAGAGCCACCAGTATCAAAGCATTGATGACACAAATAGAAGAAGGTCACATCGACACCATCAAGGAGTTATCTGATGCTCTTAACCTAATCTATCAACAAGCTCAATTAGATGATTTATTAGATGATAGTGAAGGAGAATTGGTTATTCCCGCTGATGATGAACTAGAGGAACTTACGGATCAATTTGATTTTGATGAAGTTGATGATGATCAAGATGCCACGGTAATCAATAATGAGAACAGTATCGATGAACAACCCACCATTGTTTTACCCATGACTCTGTTAAGTTTGGCGGAGTGTGGCATGACTGACATTGGCATGAAACGTTCCCACAACGAAGATTGTTTTGCGGTGGAGACAAAAATTAATAAACGGGAAACTCCCCAAGGTACTTCTTGTACTGGCAAAGGATTCTTTCTGGTGTGTGATGGTATGGGAGGACACGCCGGGGGTGAAGTGGCAAGCGCTTTAGCTGTTAAAACCATCTATAAATATTTCCAAGAGCATTGGCAAGATGAGTTACCCGATGAAGAAACTATCAAAGAAGGTATTTGGGAAGCGAATCGAGTTATCTATGATGCCAACATTGAAAAGGGTAATCTTGGGGCAGGAAGGATGGGTACTACCGTAGTAATGACCCTTGTAAAAGATAACAAAGTTGCGATCGCCCATGTGGGAGATAGCCGTATTTATCGAATTACCAGAAAATGGGGCCTAGAACAAATTACCGTAGATCATTCCGTAGCTTACGCAGAGATGAAAAACGGCATTGAACCAGAAATTGCCTTTGCCCGTCCCGATGCCTATCAACTCACCCAAGCCTTAGGCCCTAGAAAAAGAGAATTTGTTCATCCTGATGTAAATTTTTTGGAAGTAAAAGAAGACACTCTATTTTTGATGTGTTCCGATGGTTTATCCGATAATGAACTATTAGAAAATAACTGGCAAAGCGCCCTTTTACCCCTACTCAGTGTCAAAGCAAATCTTCAAGAAGGTGCAGCCCATCTCCTAGAACTAGCCAATCAAATTAACGGTCACGATAACATTACCTGTATTTTGGCAAGAATAAAAGTTCAACCCAATTTAGAACAGAAAAATCCTCTATTATAGGGTGCTATCAAAGATAGCTTTAGGTTTTTCAGCGCTAGGGTTTGCAGGCGTTGGTGAATTAAGCTATGATTTTTAGTTTAGTTCGGCAATGGGCAATGGTAATAATAGTTCTAGTATTATATATTTGCTGTAGTTTAATGATGTTTCATACCCAAAATAAGCAACACCAGCTCACAGATTAATTGAAAATAATATTAAGAAAAATAGCTCATTTCATTGCACAATATAAAATTTTTCTAAAGATTTGGTGAACCTGATTTATAAATTCTGAGTCTATAGGGGCGTAGTAAAAAAACTACTTCGTACTAATTCATTTACTCAATATTTTCACTTAGATTTATCAAATCATTTCCTATGAAAAAAGTTCAATCTTTACTATCCAAATTCTCCATTAGCGCCTTTGCTCTTGTTTTTGCCGCCAACTTTACCATCCCTTCCCATGCCCTAAACACCTCCTCTGATACCGCCAATCAAAGCAATAATCTTGCCATGATGCACGGTGACGGTGAACACGATGAAGAAGCAATGGAGATGATGGAAGAATCATCAGAAGAAACCATGGAAATGGGCTTCAAAGTGATGACAGCCATGTTATCTGGTAGTAATATTTATCCCGAACCTGTCATGACCAATGCAGGAGGAGTGGCCGTAGCCATCTTGAGTGAAGACAACACTTTAATGGTATATGGTAGCTTCAACGGCTTGAGTAGCCCCCTCAGAGACTATGAAACCGATCCTTTAGATCCTCCTAACCCTGCCATCACCTCCGCTGTACACTTACATTTAGGTACCCCTGAAGAAAATGGTCCTTTCGTCCACGCTTTATCTGTCACTACCTCTGAAGATGGTCTAAGTGGTCTTTTCACTGGTACTTATCAATTATCTGACGAAGAAGTTATGGCATTAGGAGAGGGTAATTTATACATTGATATTCACACAACCATGAATCGTGGCGGTGAATTAAGAGGAGTTATTCAGCAGTAGATTCTTCGGGATTAATCAATTAGGGGATTTTTGATAAAATCCAATAGGGTGGGTGCATAGCCCACCTTTTATTTTGTCTAGCAATATTTACCTCAATAATTGATGAATCCTATTGTTTTAGTTCACGGTTTTATGGCTCGAAGTACGGTTTTTAATAGAATGTTATCTTATTTGACTAATCAAGGGCATAATGTCCATGCTTTTGATTTGATTCCTTGTTATGGTACTGCTGATTTAAAAGTGTTGGCTCAACAGGTAAAACAATACATTGATAATACTTTTGCAAAGGATGAAAAAATTAATTTAATAGGTTTTAGTATGGGGGGTTTAGTTACCCGTTATTATTTGCAAAGATTGGGCGGTACAGAAAAAGTAGATAAGTATATTAATATTTCTGCTCCTAATAATGGAACTTTCATGGCTTATTTATTACCCTTAAGGGGTGTTTGCCAAATGCGTCCGTTGAGTAATTTTTTGTTAGATTTAAATAAGGATATAACTACAAGTTTATCGAAGGTAAAATGTTTATTTTTGTGGACTCCCTTTGATCTTATGATTATTCCTGCTAAAAGTACAGTGATGGAGTCTTTTGTGGCTGAAAGTTTTCCCATCCTCAATCATCGATGTATGGTTAGTAATCCCAAGGTTTTAGAAAGGATTAATGATTTTTTTTCCGAAGACGGCTAAAGGTTTCTTGATAATATTGAGGATAGACGGGTAATCGTGGTTTTAAAAGCCAACCATGATTCGATAATATGTTGCTTAAATGGTTTAAGTTATTATGGCTATAATCAGGGTTAACTTCATCTTTGGGTACTATGCCCCCTAAATCTCTGACTCCTAATTCTAAACATTGAATGAGGGTTTTTTCATCTTCAATTAAGTTGGGGGGAATTTGAATAGTGATATTATTCGGTAATATTTGTTTTGCTTTTTTGATGGTGTCAAGCATTTCTGAGGAACTAAAATTATCGTGGGCATAATTATCTTTATTCCCCTTAGAATATGGTTGTAATATTACTTCTTGGATATGACCATATTTTTTTTGGATAAGTGCGATCGCCCTTAAACTATCCACACGATCCGATGGAGATTCCCCAATACCCAATAAAATACCCGTGGTGAAAGGAATCTGTAACATTCCAGCCCATTCAAGTTGTTGTAATCGAAGGTGAGGAATCTTGCTAGGGGCAAAACGATGGACAGTATCTAATAATGTGGGGGTAACTTGCTCCACCATCAAGCCCATAGAAGCATTTACCGCCTTTAATAACCCCATTTCTTCATAGCTCAAAGGTCCCACATTACTATGGGGAAAAAAGCCCATGGATAGGGCTAAATGGGCAATGTCATAAATTAGCTGTAACCAATCCCTACGCCTTTTTGAGAGAGGATGCACTTCCCCGCTAAGAATAAGAATTTCTGTCACCTCTTTCCCTTTTAGGGTAGATAAAATTTCCCTCGCCTTACCTAAAGTTAACCATACATCCTGTTGAGGATCGGTGCGAAAATTGCAGTAACTACATCGATTAAAACATTCATAGGTAGGCACTAGGGTAAAAGCAGGGCTATAGGTTACTATGCAGGGGTGATTCATTTTGGTTAGGGCGGGGAATGGGCAATAGGCAATGGTTTTTAGGCATTTATTTAATAATGGGTGCCAGATTTACGATGATGTACCGCTGTAATACCATCGTCTTTTAACAATTTACCAGCCTTGGCGATCGCATACATAACCCAATGATCACCACATTCGAGGCGATTTTTAACCTCACACTCCACATAGGCGAGGGCATTATTTAAAATCGGGCTACCGTTATCCGCCACATCATGATCAATATTCTGAAAACGATCTTCCCCAGGGGCAAAGGGTTTGAGAAAATGCTTCATTAACTCCACATATCTGCCCTCCTCAAGGATATTAAGGGCGAAACTGCTACCGATGGGCAACAAAGACTCGATCGCCCTTTCCTTCGCCACCGCAACGGTTAAACCGGGGGGGTTAAAAGTAGCCTGAGACACCCAAGAAGCCACCATGGCACCCTTTATCTCATCCCTTTGGGTGGTGACGATACATAACGAGCCTACCAAACGCCCCAAAGCCTGTTCAGTTCTGGCAGTGAGGGAATTGGCGGCGGCGGATTCCTTAGATTTAAGGGCTTTTTTACGTTTTTTCAGGGCTTGGGCAAAATCTGTTCCCGCTTCCTCACAGGTTTTTAACACCGCTTCGGTGGGTTTAAATTTGACTCGGATGGTATCAAAACCGAAACGATAACCCCCATCCCTAAATTTATTTTCCAACAAATCAATGGCTTCTCCACTCCAACCAAAAGAACCGAATGCCCCTACTAATTTATTCTTATCGGCGTTGGCAAGGGCGATTCCTAGGGCGCTTTGGATTTGGGTAGGGGCGTGACCGCCGAGGGTGGGAGAACCGAATATGAAGCCTTCACAGCCCTGTATGGCGGTTTTTATTTCCTCACTTCCTGCAAATTCAGCGTTGATGGATTCTACCCTTACCCCTGCTTTGGTGATGCCACGGGCGATCGCATTGGCTAGGGTGGCCGTATTACCATAGGCGGAGGCATAGACGAGGGCAACATTAAGGGTTTGATTTTTCTGGGCTTCTAGCCACTGTTGATATAACCCCGTTAATTCCGTTAAACCGTAACGCACTAAGGGGCCATGGTTGGTGGCATAGATGAAAGATTCTTTTTCCTTCACCTTCTCAATGGCTTTACTCACTTGGGTGGCATAGGGTGCGATAACACAATCGAAATAATGTCTTCTATCTTCCTGATAAATACTCCAACCTTCATCCAAAATTTGATCTCCGCACACATGGGCAGAGAATAATTTATCGGTGTAAAATACCTTAGTTTGGTGATCGTAGGTTAAAAGTTGATCAGGATAACGGGGGTTAGGGGTGGTGATAAATTCTAGTAAATGCCCTTTTCCTAAATCTAATTGAAATTCATTTTTGACGGCTTCTATTTTGAGGGGATTTTTGGCGATGGTTTCTTGATAGTTATTCTCGAAAATAGTTTGTAAGGATTTTGCCCCCGTGTTGGAGATGATGATGGTAATTTGGGGGGCTTTTTGTAGTAAGGTATTGATGGTTACTGCCCGATTGGGGTTGATATGTCCTAAAATGAGATAGTCAATTTTTTCTAGGTTGATTCTTTTTTCTAGGGCATCGATAAAAATATCGGTAAAAGATTCCCCTGGGGGATCAAATAGGGCGGTTTTTTCTGCTTCAATAACAAAAGAGTTGGCTGTGGTGCCTCGATTTAGTCCATATTCTACTTCAAATTTGAGTCTGTCCCAAGTACGAGAACGAAACAGTCTTGTATTAAGGGCGATCGGGGTAATTTGAACATCTTTTGATTTTGTCATATTATATTCGGGGTTTTATAATTTTTTTGTTAACGGGGAGTGAAATAAGCTATTTTTTATCGATATTGTATATTTTATCCCCTAACTCCCATCTGTCTCTAACTTATCAGTAAATGGAAAGAGGCTAATGGCTATGGGGCAAAGGGCAACGAGGTAAGGGGCTTAAGCCCCTTGTTAGAATATAGGATTAATACTCAATTTATGGAATACAAAACTAACAAAAATCAACAACTAAGTTTATTTGAACCTTCTGCCACCTATAAATTTAAAAAACCATCTTTAAAAGCTGAATATAAGATGAGTGAGGAGTATTTAGAAAGTTGGAAAAAAAGAATTTATAACTATCAACAGGAAGCGAAAAAAAAGCAGGAAAAACAAATTAATTTATTGACCGCTGAAAATAATATTTCTTGGGATACAGATAGTTTTGATCCTTTTTCTATCCCTACCCATACGGATCAGTTTTATAATTTACCTAAGTATAATGGGAGTGAAAGCTGTTTATATTTTATTTTAGATACGGAATTACCTTTATTATTGTACGTTGGAGAAACAAAATTATCTCCCTATCAACGATGGATAAATCACGATTGTAAAAGCTATATTCAAAAATATATTGAACTTCATCGTCAGTATAAACTTAATACTAATGTGCGATCGGCTTTTTGGTGGGGCATTTCCCCCGAACGTCATATCAGACAACGGTTAGAACGGGATTTAATTCTTAAGTGGCGATCGCCCTTTAACAAAGAATCATGGCAACACTGGGGACAACCCTTTAAGTAGGTGAAACCATTAATAGCTGTTTAATTTTAGTGACTAATTCCTTCATTTTCAAAGGCTTACTCAAATACTCATTAGCTCCTGTTTTTAAGCACTTTTCTTGATCTCCTTTCATGGCTAAAGCCGTGAGAGCGATAATTGGTGTATTCGATAGCTGCTCATTTTGACGTATAAGGGCGATCGCCTCAAAACCGCTCATCTTAGGCATTTGAATATCCATCAGAATTAGGTCTGGAGTATCCGATATAGCCAAAGAAACAGCCTTTTCACCATCTTCCGCAAAAATTAAACGATAACCCTTAGCCTTTAAATAATTACCAATAGTACGAACATTTGCCTCATTATCCTCCGCTAACAAAATCAATGGTTTTTCCAGAGTCGATGAAGATATATTAGGGGAAGAAGTATTCCAAAGAGTGCGATCATTATTAGAAGTTGTCTCAGTATTACAAGAATTACAAGGTAGCACAACCGTAAAACAACTACCGACCCCCAATCGACTGCTAACTATTACATACCCCCCATGCAATTCCACAATTTTTTTCACCAAAGATAATCCCAAACCAGTACCCGCATATTGACGATTTAAAGCACTATCAATTTGGATAAAAGGTTGGAAAAGTTTTTTGATATTATCAGGGGTAATACCTATACCCGTATCAATTACAGAAATGTAAATATAGTTTTTGAAAGAAGAATAATTATCACGATTCTCAAAAATGTGGGTAAAAAAGTCTGGATTTTGTAACGGAGGATTACAAGAAAATTTTAAGGTTACACTACCTCCTTTGGGGGTAAACTTAACAGCATTATTGAGTAAATTAATTAACACCTGTCGAATTCTTCTCTGGTCAACTATTAAATCGGGGAATGGAGAAGGTAAATCCGTATTTAACTGTACTCTTTTTTTCAAAGCTAGTTGTTTAACAAAAGCCAAACTAGAATCCGCAAGACTACTAATAGAAATCGAATCACAATCTAATTCCAGATGTTCAGCTTCAATTTTTGCCAAATCAAGAATATCATTAATCAACTCTAGCAAATGGGTACCACTACGCTCAATGGTTTTGAGAGCTTTAATTTGCCGATCATTAACATCTCCAAAAACCTTATCTGATAGCCCTTCCGCCATACCCAAGATGGCATTAAGGGGAGTCCGTAACTCATGGCTCATATTAGCCAAAAATTCATCCTTAAGACGATTTGCTCGAATTAACTGCTGATTACTCTCAAATAATTGTTTTTCTGCCAGTTTTTTTTGTTGATCAAGGCGAAAACCTTCTACTAAAATGCTACAGGTCATCAAAAATGGTTGTAAATACTCAATCAAAGTATTGTCATAACCTCCCACCGCATTGGCGATGCCCACAACACCCATTAATTTAGAGCCACTAAAAAAAGGTAAGCCCAAAAAACTATTTAAAGGGGGATGTCCTTCAGGAATGCCTCCTCGCCTTGAATCAGTGCTAGGGTTATTAGCAATTACTGGTTTACCCGTCACGACAACCGCACCAAATAGGGTTTCCATATTATGAAACTCCATACCCTGCTCAAAGTTTTCTTGATAATATTTTTCGGTTTCTTCATTCCAAGATATATTAGTAATACTCTGGGCTTTTAGGTGAGGAACACCTTTTATTTTCAATAAGTTTCCTTCCAAGAAAGCACTACCATCATCCTTGAAACATACCTCACTGATAAAACCATATTCACTGTCCGTTAATTCTAATAAATCAGAGAGTAGTTGTTCAAAAATAATTAGACGATTTTCGGCGGTAATAAATTGGGATTCAGCTTTACTAATGGTTGATAACAGTTTATTTTTCTTTGCGAGTTGTATTTGTGCCTGTTTGCGCTCGTTGATATTAGCTACATAACCAACGATATTTCGAGGATTTCCTTCGGTATCTTTACACAAAACCATTTCATCCTGTAACCAAATGTAATCGCCATTGCCTGTTAGAAAGCGATATTCAATGGAAGAATAACCATTATGAAAAAGTTTTTCTTTGAGGATTTGATCAATGTTTTCTTTATCTTCTGGGTGAATAAAATCATTCCAGCGTAATAAACCTGATAAAAAGTCCTCGGAATTGTAATTAACAATAGTTTGCACATTCGGGCTAATAAATTTAACGGGGAATTCTTCACGGCTAGCATCACAACTGTAAATAATAGCAGGGCTAGATGATAGGGCAAACTCTAGGCGTTCCCTTAAATTAAGGTTTTCTATTTCTGTTAATTTCCGAGAGGTAATATCAAAGCGAATGGCTAAATACTGAAAAGGTTGATTATTTTGGTCTAAAAACGGAACGATGGTAGTTTGTACCCAATATAGTTTTCCTGATTTAGCTTTATTACAAATTTCCCCACGCCAAATCTCCCCTTTTTGGATAGTATTCCAAAGATTTTTGAAGAAACTTGGGGGATGATAACCCGAATTTACTATTTTATGGGTTGTGCCTAATAGTTCATTGTTACTATAGCCAGATATTATTGATAATTGATCGTTGGCATAGGTAATGATTCCTTTTTCGTCGGTGATGGTGACAACGGCGGCTTTATCTAACCCTTGTTTGAAGGCGGACAATTCTTGTAATAGTTTTTGTTTTTCTATTTTGTCTTGTCTTTTTTGGGTAATATCGTTGAAAACGCCCACTAACCCAATAATTTCATTGCGTTCATTTTTGAGGGGGGCTTTATTCGCTTCTATCCACATTAAGTTACCATCGGGCAGGGTCATACTTTCTTCTATCATCAGTAGGGGTTTGCCTGTGGAGATTACTTGTTGGTCATCTTTTTTACATTGCTTTAATTCTTCGGCGGTGAAAGATAGTTTTATTTTACTTAGATCGCTAATATCTACGGTATCAGGGATATTCATCAGGCGGGTTAGGGTGCGGTTACAACCGAGAAAGTTTGAGTTTGTATCTTTCCAGAATACCGATAGGGGTAGGGTATCTAATAGGGTTTGGAGAAAGTGTTGGGATTGGGCTAGTTTTTGTTCTGCTTTTTCTCGATATATTCTGGCTTCTTCTTGTTTGGTAATGTCTTTACCGATGCCTAGAAAACCAATTATTTCTCCTTGCTCATTTTTAAGGGGATTTATGGTGATGGATAGGGGGAAGGAAGTACCATTTTTTTTGATGGGGTGGATGGTAAATTCTTGTTTTAAGTTTTGTTTGAGTTTGCTACTGAGGGATTTTAGATCAAGGGAGTTAAGGGAAATCTCTGGGGATGATTCTGGAGATATGGACAAACCAAGGGCTTGGACTTCTTCTATGTTAAGGAATTGTAGGGGGGTTGTTTTGTTTAAAATTTCGGTGGAGGTATAGCCCAACATTTTTTCTGCTCCACGGTTAAAGGTTTGTATATAGCCTTGGCAGTCGATGGAGATAATGGCATAGTCGGTACTATTAAGGATCGTTTTTTGAAGGTGATTAATTCTCCATAATTCTTGGGTACGGAGGGCGACTTTTTGCTCTAGTTGTTGATTTAATTGGGCTAGTTCAATTTCGGCTTGTTTTAGGGTGGTGATGTCTTGTACTGTGCCTCTGGAAATAATGGCTTTTCCTTCGGGGGTGTATTCTGTTTCGCATTGCTCTTGAAGATATTTTATTTGTCCATGGGGGGTGATGATGCGATGACACACGTTATATGGACTATGATTATTGAGGTGGTTTGTGTAACTTTTATGGACTAGGGGGCGATCGCCCGGATGTGTTAGTTCAAGAAAGCTATCATAAGTAGGGGTAAACTGATGGGGATCAAGTTCAAAAATAGAGAAACATTGCTGTGACCAATATAAAGTATCCTCAAGGTGGTCATATTCCCAATGCCCAAGTTTAGCTATTCTTTGGGCTTCTTGAAGACGGTGGGATATAATTTCTAACTCCTTAGTAGATTCAATTAGTTCTATTTCGTTTAATTTCCCTGCGGTGATGTCTTCAACGATGCCACACACCCTTGGGGGGGTAAAATCAGATGTTTTGACATGAAAGGTGCGATCTAAAATCCAGCGAATTTCTCCGTCAGGGCGAATGATGCGATATTCGAGGGTGGTTTGCTGTTCAAATTTTTGATTTTCGAGGGCTTGAAGGACGATATGTTTGTCTTCGGGGTGAACATTATCGAGGTAGGAGGTGGGGTTATCGTATAGACTTTGGCAAGATTTTCCCCAGATGGATTCGTAGCAAGGGCTGATGTAATAGGTTTCAGTGGATTCTAGGTTGGTGAGGTAAAATATTTGGTCTATGTTTTCGGCTAGTTGACGGAAGCGGTGTTCACTTTCTTTGAGTTGTTGTTCTGTTTTTTGTTTTTCTTCTAGTTGTTTGGTTTGCTCTTGATGGGATAATCTGATGAGGGTTTCATGGGTAACTAATCCCACCAAATTATCGTTCTCATCCACAATGGGCAAGTGACGGATATTATGTTGACGAAAAAGATTGATGGCGGAGGGTAAATCATTAAATTCCTTTTCTTTAAGGGTAATCACAGGAGATTGCATCACCTCACCGATAACCAGATTGTCTAAGGATGAATAATTAAGACTTATCTGGATAATATCTCTTTGGGTCAGAATCCCAACGACTTTGTTTGATTCTACTACCATCACGCAGGTAGAACGAATTTCTGTCTCGAGGATTTCCAATGGTCTATCATTATCTTGATTCCCATAACAGCCTTTCTCACCCATAAGGGCGATCGCACTTTTTAACCTAGTTTGAGGAGATACCATCAAAGGAAAACGAAGAATAGCAGACTCTAAATCTTCTCGTTCTATAAAACTATATTGTGTCATCAACCCTTTCCCTCACTAGGAATAATAAATTCAGTAAATAATGGGAAATTTAACCCTCATCCCCCATCGGTAAACTAACTGTTACCCTTGTTTCCTTTCCATAAACACTGTCAATTCTCATCATACCACCCACCGCTTGAGTGATCATCTGAACTAACTTTAAACCAATACCCACTCCCTGTTGCTGCTGTTTTTCACGGTCAAATTGCATTAAAATTCCCACCTTAGAAATTTGTTCCGCAGTCATTCCCCTACCCAAATCACTGACGCAAATATGCAATTGATTATCCTTAATATAGCTCACAACATTAATGGAAGAACCCTTCATCGAAAACTTAACAGCATTATCCACCAACTCTGATACTATCAAACACAAATATTTTTCATCCACAGCAACCATGGCTTCCTCTATGTTAAAAACAAAATCCTCCATCCGAGAAGCATCATAGGCACATTTTTTCACAATCTCATCAACTATTGACGAAGAAAAAGTACTCTCCCCTTGAACAAAATTTTTTTTGTCCGATTTAGCAATTTCTAGTTGTAAATAGGAAAGAAACCTTTGAGTTAAACACACCAATCGATTACTAGAAACCTTGGCATAATCTAATAACTCCAGAATTTCATCATTATCTAAATCAAAATCCCCCGAACTATTAAAATTATCAATCAGAATATCTAAAGTCCCCATAATCCCATTTAAAGGGGTATTCAATTCATGGGATAAACTAACCGCAATATTTCCTGTTAGCTCATCCATATTCTTAGCTAATATATTGATGGTATTCCTTTGTAAAATAGAAAACTTACTAATTTGATCGTGTTGAGTTTTTATCCTCAACATAGACTTTATTCTCGCTTTTAGTTCCACACTATTAACAGGTTTCCCAATAAAATCATCCGCCCCCGACTCCAAACAATTAGCTAAATCCTCTTTTGAATTTAGAGCTGTTACCATAATAATAGGAATACTTTTCCATCTAGTTCGACTTTTTATTTTTTTACATACCTGAATGCCATCCCACTCTGGCATCATAACATCGAGTAAAATTAAATCTGGTTCAAAATCTTCTAACCAAGCAATGGCATCATATCCACTAGAACAATAATAAAGATCATAATCTTCAGAGCTTAAAAAAGTTTCAATAACATCAAAATTATCGGGTTCATCATCAACTACGAGAATAGAGTAATTTGTCATGGGCTATGTAATAGTAAATTGCCTTAATTCTAATACATAAAATATATTTAATCAACGTGTCACACTATCGCCAAAGTATCAATACTATCTACAGAATATTAATTTCATTGCCTGATGTTTTAAGGTGCTTTTTGTTCAAAAGAATGTAGTAAAAAATAGTGTAGTGAAACAGTAAAGACAAACATTTGTATTTTTTATTTTCCTATTATATCTTTTGGATAACTCAAGGGTGCAACTTAATTCCATGAAATTGGGTATTCTAATAGGGAAATTAATGGTTTTAAAACAACTATATTTTGCCCTTGTAAATAAATCGAACTATGAAAGCAATTATGGTTGTGGGTACCACATCCCACGCAGGAAAATCAACCCTTATAACTGCCCTCTGTCGTCTTTTTTGGCGCCGAGGAAGCCTAGTAACCCCTTTTCAAGGACAAAGTACAGGTTTTGATCATTACATTACCAGTAGTGGAGGAAAAATTAGCTACTCTCAAGCATTTCAAGCATGGGCAGCAAACACAACCCCAAGGGTAGAAATGAATCCCATACTACTTAAACCCCAAGGAAAAAAATCATCTCAAGTGCTTTTCCATGGGCATTTAATGGGTACTGTCCATCCTCAGGAATATCATCAAAAATATTTTGAGCAAGGCTGGGAGATTGTGAAGGAGTCTTTATCAACCCTTGGGCAAGAATTTAATCTTGTTATCTGTGAGGGGGTGGGTAATCCCGCCGAGATTAATTTAAAACATCAGGATTTAAGTAACATGAGGATAGCAACCCATCTTAATGCTGATACTATTTTGGTGGCAGACATCGACAGAGGGGGGATTTTTGCCCATGTAGTGGGAACTTTAGCACTTCTTGAACCCCAAGAGAGAGCCTTGGTTAAAGGAATTGTAATTAATAAGTTTCAGGGAGATAAATCTGCTCTTAATTCTGGCATTGAATGGTTAGAAGAATATACGGGCATACCTATTTTGGGGGTGTTACCTTACTTTGATGCTGAGTTGCTTGTGAGGGATTCTTTTCGATTATTGAAGCGTAATTATGATGACAAGAATCATAGTTTGCACATAAAAATCATCAAGTTACCAAGGGTTTATAATTTTACTGATTTTGATCCCCTAGAGGCGGAGGAAAATGTTTTAATTGAATATGTAGAACTCCATGAGGACATAGGATTTCCCGATGCGGTAATCATACCGGGTACCACATCTGCCATGGCGGATTTGATGGTATTACAAGAGGCGGGGATGATCAAAAAAATTCAGAATTATGAAAATTCTGGGGGTACTATATTGGGCATTTGTGGCGGTTATCAGATGTTAGGGCATCAAATTTTAGATCCTGATAATTTTGAGGGAGTTTGTAGCCAAATGAAGGGTATTGATTTGTTACCGATTGAAACTACCCTTAAGCCTGAAAAAATTGCTCGTCAACGGGAAGTGTCTGCCAATTATCCTCAGAGTGGTTTTCCTGTGGATGGTTATGAAATTCATCAGGGTTATACAGAATTGCTTACTCCTTTGGTGAAAAAAAGAAAAGTTCAGTATATGGCTTTATTTGATGATTCTAGTTTAGGGTTAGTCAATAAAAGTTTATCGGTATGGGGTTGTTATCTCCACGGAATTTTCGATAATGGTGCCTGGAGGCGCTCGTGGTTAAATCATTTACGCCATAAACGGGGTTTATCTTCTTTGCCTACGGGTATTTCTAATTACCGTCAACATAGGGAGGAGTTAATTGATGCTTTGGCGGACTATGTAGAAGAACATTTAGATTTAAGTAATTTTTATTAATGAGCAATTACCTTATTTTTTCCCTATTGCCCCATTAGTGACTTCTCCCAAACTGCTTTGTTACCAAACCGAATATTTTTAATATCCATGCTGGGTAAGAAAATCGAGGGTAATGTTTTCTTGTATGGGTTGTTTGCCGAGGCGATGGCTCACTAATTTATCAACATATTTACCGAGGATGTCGCTTTCTAGGTTTACCCAGTCACCTATGTGCATTTTTGAGAGGTTGGTTTCGGCGTAGGTAACGGGAATGACGGCGACTTTGAAATAACTACTTTCATAATCACACTCGGCGATGGTAAGACTAATACCATTAATGGCAATACTGGCTTTGGAAACGATGTAGGGGGCGAGATATTTTTCCCATTCTAATTTTAGGGTTGGGGGGCTAGAAAAGGTCATTTCCCATGATTGTTGGGTTTGTTTGGATTCGGTGAGACAACCTATACCATCTACATGCCCACTAACAAAGTGTCCGCCAATTTTACTGCCTACTCTGAGGGAGGTTTCTAGGTTTACAGGGCTTTGATTTTGGGTACTTCTGGCTAGGGTGGTGCGAGCAAGGGTTTCGGGGGAGGCGGTAGCCACAAAGCCATCTTTGGTGATTTTTTCTACGGTGAGGCACACTCCATCTACGGCGATACTATCTCCTAATTCCATGGCTTGGGTAATTTTTTCATGGTTTTTGCGGTCAATGGCGATCGCATATAAATCGTTACCTAAAGATTTAACTTTCCCTGTACCTTGTATTAATCCTGTAAACACTCTTAAATTAGTTTATGCGAAATGGCTGGTGATTTTTTCTAACTGTATCACAAAAAAAGAAGGGCAAATCTTACCACTGGGCGAGCGCCCCTCCCCGCTCTATTAAATCTAAGTTTTCTGATTATCAGACTTAAACCGAGTTACCAAAAAATCCCGCTTTTTAAGATGCTTTGTTTTCCTACCCGAAACCCGCTTACGCCACATCCTAAAACTAGAGCTTTTCATTTCCTTCCTCATCAAAGCAATCACCTGCTTTTCCGACAACCCAAACTGTAACTCAATGGCATCAAAGGTAGTTCTATCCTCCCAAGCCATTTCTACAATCCTATCAATATCCCCCTGACTAAGTTTTGGTAATTTCATCATCACTCCCTAACTAACCTGTAAATCATCAAGGGCAGCCAAAACTTCCTGACTATGAATCACAGGACGTACCCCCAAAAACTTCGCCACCAAAATCCCTTCAGGATTTACAATATAGGTATGACGTAAAGAACGACCACTTAACCAAGAGCCATAAGCCTTACTAACCTTTCCATTGGTATCCGCCAACAGAGGAAACTTTAACCCCTCCGAATCGCAAAAATCCTCGTGGGATTGCACATCATCCACACTAATACCCACAATTTGAGTATTTCTTTTTTCATATTCGGCTAAATCTCGCTGAAATCTTTGAGCCTCAAGGGTACAACCCGGGGTAAAATCTTGGGGATAAAAATAAACCACTACCCACTTACCCCGAAAATCGTTTAAAGATACCTCTCCATCTTCGCCATTGCTAGGGAGAGAAAATTCTGGGGCTGGTTCATTTAAAGTGGGTTGAGTACCACCTAAAGCCAAGGCAGGGGTAGAAAACCCAAACCATAAACAAACTGAACAAATCAAAGCAATAATTACATTGCCCTTAAAAATGGATTTCCACATAATCAAAAATAAACTTAAAATATAATTACAAGGAATAGACTCCTTCCATACCATCGATCATAACTTGAAAAGGAAATCTCGAGGACATCAAACAAGCCCATGACTGATATAATTACTTATTTTTTCATTGCCATTGGTATTTTTTTCTGGTTTTGGGGTACTTCATCCCTATTATCATCAAGGACAGTATTATATAAAATTCATAATCTTACGGTTTCCGATAGTCTTGGGTCAATCTTAATTATTATCGGATTACTATTTCAGATTCCCCGAGAGCTTCCCCTACTCATCCTTGCGATCATTTCCATTGCCATTTGGAATACCATGTTAAGCTACGTCTATGCTTATTGTTCTACTGCTGAAGAGGATAAAACAAAAATTACCGTAGAAAACGAGCCAACAATTTAGCAAAAGAAAAAAGGGCAAGGAATCAACCTTTGCCCCAACCAAACTTACCAACTAGATTTGACAACCCCGGGTAATAAGCCCTTGTGCGCCCATTCTCTGAGGACGTTACGAGATAAACCAAAGTCACGATAATAACCTCTAGGTCTTCCCGTAACCCAACAACGGTTACGTTGACGGACAGGGGAACTATTGAGGGGTAATTGTTGTAGTTGACGTTGAAGTTCTAATTTTTCTAAGGGATCTTGAGCTTGTTTGAATTGCTCTTTTAGTTCTGCTCTTTTGTCAGCATATTTAGCAATTAGTTTTGCACGTTTTACTTCCCGTGCAATCATTGATTTTTTAGCCATTTAAATTATTTTTTCGTATAAACACAGCAAATCATATCATAACCGATTTTCCCTCTCTCTGTCAGTGGCAGGGCCGATTCATTCTAAAACTTTCTCGTGAGGGCAGGGAACAGGGAACGGGGAATAGGGAACAGTCAGAGAATTTATGGGTGGGCAATGCCCACCCTACTACTTAAAAATTTATAGTCTAGCTACTCCTGCTTCACGGGCAGCCTGTTGGACGGCGGCGGCGACGGTGGGAACGATACGTTCATCAAATACGGAAGGAATGATATGTTCTTTATCTAGTACGGTGGGGGGTACTAAAGAGGCGATCGCCTTTGCTGCCTGTAAATACATCTCGGTGGTAAGGGTTTTGGCACGACAATCTAAAGCCCCACGGAAAAGGCCGGGGAATGCCAACACGTTATTGATTTGGTTAGGATAATCACTTCTACCCGTAGCAATTACCGCCGCATCATCTTGGATTAATTCGGGTTGAATTTCGGGAATGGGATTTGCCATGGCAAACACAATGGGATCTTTTGCCATACTCCGAATCATATCCCTAGTTACCACTTTGGGCGCACTTACCCCAATAAATACATCGGCACCCACGAGGGCATCTTTGAGGCTTCCTTTTTCTTCTACCGCTAAAGATTGTTTTTCGGGGGTCAAGTTTTCTCTATCTTTACTAATGATACCCTTCGAGTCACACAGGACGATGCCATGGCATTCTGCTTTTTGGAGTAAACGGGCGATCGCAATGCCTGCAGCCCCTGCACCGTTGATAACTACTTTAATATCACTGATTTCCTTTTTAACCAATTTGAGGGCGTTAATCAGAGCCGCAATACTAACAATGGCTGTACCATGTTGATCATCATGGAAGATGGGAAAATCTAATTCCTCTTGTAATCTTCTCTCAATTTCAAAACAACGGGGGGCGGCGATGTCTTCGAGGTTTACTCCCCCAAATACGGGCATCATATTTTTAACGGTTTGGATGATTTCTTCTACATCCTGAGTATTTAAACACACGGGAAATGCGTCAATGTTGGCAAATTCTTTAAATAACATGGCTTTCCCTTCCATCACTGGCAAGGCCGCCTCAGGGCCTAGGTTTCCTAACCCCAAAACCGCCGAACCATCGGTAACAATGGCAATGGCGTTGCTTTTAATGGTCAAGGAGAAAACATTTTCAGGGTTATCGGCGATCGCCCGACAAATGCGCCCTACCCCGGGGGTGTATGCCATGGCTAAGTCGGAGGAGGAGGAAATATGGATACGGTTTTGGATATGGATTTTACCGCCTCGGTGGATGTCGAAGGTGCGATCGCTAATATGTAATACTTTAATTTCAGGAATACTTTTAATCGCCTGAACAATTCTCTCTGCGTGTTCGGTGCTAGAAGCGTCGATATGTAATTCTCTTTTAGTAATCTTTAAGCTACGTTCGATTAATAATACTTCTCCCAAACTACCGCCCACATCCGCAATAGCTTGGGTAACTTTTGCCAAAGTACCTGCCCTATTTAATAATTCTAATTTTACCGTCAAACTGAAGCTAGGGTTAGGGGTTAATTCTGCCATTCCTTTTCAATACCAATAATTATAATAGTCTTTAGAATTGTAGCTCACAGAAATTCTTTCGGAAAGAGATAATAGTACAGAAGGTAAGGAAATCAAAATATGATGAATGCCCTACTCCGTGAGTTTCGCCAATATTTACATTCCCAGTTTTTCAGAAAACCCTAAGTAAAAGAATTTGTCCGTTTTAAAAAACTTCTGAGTCTATCACTATTAGGATTAGAAAAAAGTTGCTCTGGTTTACCCATTTCTTCGATTATTCCACCATTGAAAAATAATACCAAATTAGAAACTTCCCTCGCAAACTGCATCTCATGGGTAACAACCACCATGGTCATACCTTCTTCGGCCAACTGTTTCATGGTAGAAAGCACCTCCCCCACCAATTCAGGATCAAGGGCGCTCGTAGGCTCATCAAATAATATTATCTCAGGTTCCATACATAAACTACGTGCGATCGCAACCCGTTGTTTTTGCCCTCCCGAAAGTTGCTCAGGATAAAAATTAGCCTTAGCAGATAACCCCACTTTATCCAGATAGTGTAAAGCTTTTTCCTTAGCCTCTGCGGTGGTTTTTTTTAGAACTTTTTCGGGGGCTAACATCAAATTTTGTAAAACTGTAAGATGAGGAAATAAATTAAAATGTTGAAAAACCATACTTACTTTACTTCTTAATTGATGAAGAGCTTTTTCTGCAATTTTAGGGGATGAAACTTCACATCCCATCACCTCTAATTTTCCTGATGTCACCGTTTCAAGACGATTTAAACAGCGAATAAAAGTTGTTTTTCCACAACCTGAAGGCCCAATTATTGAGACAACATCCTTTTTATATAACTCTACATTTACCCCTTTTAAAACTTCTAAATCACCAAAATTCTTGTGTAAATTGTCACTAATAATAACTGGGTGAGACATAAATATTTATTATTAAAAATAACCGATGAACAATTAAAATTTTATAAAATAGGCGTTGGCTGACTATATAGTTGCCACACTAATCTAATATTGCTATGTATATTTTAAGTTACGCAATTTAATTTTAATCAAATGTATTGCAAACTACAAAAGTTCTTTATTTTGCTAGTCATATTTAAGGCTTAATCCAATGAAATCCTAACAAAAAATATTAAAAAATAATGATTAAACACTTTCCTCAGCGATTCGGCAAACCTATCCTCTTAGCAATAGTCGTTTTCATGACTGTTATTTTGACAACCTTGAATCCTTTCGTATCGGCACAAAGTCAATCAATCCTTTTCAGGGTAGGTACTGAACCAACCTTTCCCCCTTTTGAAATGCCCTCAGAAGATGGTAGCGGATTGCAAGGTTTTGACATTGATTTAATGAAAGCCATCGGTAACGAAGTAGGCTTAGAGATACAATTTGATTCTATGCCCTTTGATGGTATTATCCCTGCACTACAAGCGGGAAGTTTGGATGCCGCCATCAGTGGTATGACAATTACAGCGGAAAGAGGGCGCACAGTGGCCTTTTCTAGCCCTTACTTTAAAGCTGGATTAGCCATTGCTGTCCAAGAAAATAATGATAATATCAAAGATTTTGAAGATTTAACTGGCCGTACCATTGCTGTACAAATAGGGACGACTGGGGCTATGGAAGCAGACAATATTCCCAATGCTGAAGTAATTTCTTTTGATTCTATCGTATTAGCACTACAGGAATTAGTCAACGGCAAAGTTGATGCTGTGGTAAATGATGCCCCCGTTACACTATACGCCATTAAAGATGCGGGATTACAGGGAGTCAAAGTAGTGGGGGAATTAGTCACGGAAGAATTTTATGGCATTGCCTTACCTTTCAACTCCGACAAAGTAATGTTACTTAATTATGGTTTATTTCAAATTTTACGCAACGGCACTTATAACCAAATTTATCAAAAATGGTTTGCAGGAGAACCTTTCGTTTTGCCTTTAATTGCACCCTCTCTAATTGGCACTACTTCTACGGATTTTGCCACTAACCCCCTGAGTGGTGATAGTCGTCAATCGGTATTAAGTTTACTAATCCAAAGACTACCCCAAGGGGCGATTATTACCCTGATTTTAACAGCGTGTTCTATCTTTTTTGGCTTCATTGGTGCTTCCTTGGTGGCTTTTGGCTTAATCTCCCATAATGCCATTGTGAAAAATATTTTACGCATTTATGTGGAATTTTTCAGAGGTACACCGATGTTAGTACAATTATTTATTATCTATTTTGGGCTTCCTGCACTTTTTCAGGGCATTGGCTTACAGTGGAGTTTGGAGCGTTTTCCTGCGGCGGTAATTGCTTTAAGTTTAAATGTAGCTGCTTATTTGGCAGAAATCATCAGGGGTGGCATTGAATCCATCGACAAAGGGCAATGGGAAGCCTGTGAAGCCCTAGGAATGAATCGATTACAAACTCTGAAAGAGGTGATTATGCCTCAAGCTTTTAGGCGAGTTTTGCCTCCTTTGGGCAATGAGTTTATCACTTTAATTAAAGATACCAGTTTAGTGGCGGTCATTGGTTTTGCGGAGTTATTCCGACAAGGACAATTAATTGTAGCTAGTACGTTTCAAGCCTTTCAAGTTTATCTTGCTGTGGCTTTAGTTTATCTATGTTTAACTACATTGTCTTCTTTTGCTTTTAAATGGTTAGAGCAAAAAATGAATCCCGTGGCACAAGCAAAACGCAAAAATGCTTCACAAAATGTTTAAGGTTATGGGTTGCTATGTATTTCTTACAAAGAGTTAAGATTGTTTTCAACTTATTAAAATTGTTTATATTTAAAAAAATGTGAATGGATAAAAAACCTAGTTTAATAGTTATTTGCAACGGTAGATCTTGTAAAAAGTATGGTAGTAATCAACTGCTAGAAGTTATCAAAAAAATTGATGATGACAATATTAAAATTACCACTAAATATTGCTTTGGTCACTGTGGTAATGGTATTACAGTTTTAATTTTACCAGAAGAAAAAATTTACCCTAACATAAGGGATAAGAACGAACTTTTAAATATACTCAATTATTAATAACTATTATGAGCAAAACAATCTTAATTACAGGGGTAAGTAAAGGATTAGGAAAGGCATTAACAGAAAAATTTATTCCTTTAGGTCATACCATTATAGGGTGCGCTCGTTCCTACAATACCATCAAAGAATTACAACATAAATATCCAGAGCATTATTTTTCTCCTGTCAATGTAGCTAATAATCAAGAAGTAAAAAAATGGATTAAATCTTTACCCCAAATTCCTGACTTAGTAATTAATAATGCCGCCATTATCAATCAACCAGCCCCCCTATGGGAAATACCCGTTGACGATTTTGATCAACTAATCGATGTCAACATCAAAGGCACGGCTAATATAATTCGAGAGATTGTACCCCTAATGATGGACAAAAAAGAGGGTATTATCGTTAATCTTAGCTCAGGTTGGGGAAGATCTACCTCCCCCGAAGTAGCCCCCTATTGTGCCTCTAAATGGGCTATGGAAGGGTTAACCAAAGCCCTTGCCCAAGAGTTACCCAGTAATTTGGCTACCGTCGCCCTCAATCCTGGGATTATCAATACTGAAATGTTAAATATTTGTTTTGGTGAACAGGCAAAGTTATATGATTCTATTGATGATTGGGTGAAAAAAGCTGTACCTTTTATCTTAAATTTATCTCTCAGAAATAATGGTGAGTCTTTAACTGTTAATTAGTCCTAAAAAGTTAACCTACTGAACATTTTTGCTACGGATAACTTTAACCTAATAACTCACTCCTAAATCCTAACACCTACCTACTCAATTCTAACGGGGTCCACATCAAAACTAAAAGAAACCGTACTGGGACAATATTGTTTTAGGGTTAATAATTCCTGTTTTAATTCAGGGGAAAAAGGTTCAAGGGATTTGAGTAAAATTTGCCAGCGATAACGCCTTGCTACCCTCATCACATTGGCAGGGGCAGGTCCCAAAATTTCCACATCATCGGGTAATATTTGTTCACAAACATCGGCGATCGCCTCTACCGTTTCCCTGACCTTATTTCCATCAGCCCCTGTACACTTGAGCAAAATTAAACTACCATAGGGAGGATAATCAAGCATCTCCCGTTGCTCCAATTCCGTAGCGATAAACGCAGCATAGTTGTGGGTGCGTACCGCCCCAATGACGGGATGCTCAGGGGAATAGGTTTGAATTATAACCTGTCCGGGGTCATCTCCTCGCCCTGCCCTTCCTGCTACTTGGGTTAAGGTTTGAAAAGCCCTCTCACTGGCTCGATAATCGGAATGGAATAGCAACCCATCGGCAGAAACCACCCCCACGAGGGTTACTTGAGCTAAATCGATGCCTTTGGTTAACATTTGGGTGCCTATTAACACATCCGCTTTGCCCGCCTCAAAATCCTCTAAAATACGGCGATGGGCATTTTTAGTGCTGGTGGTGTCACTATCAAACCGTAATATTTTTAATTCGGGAAACTCTTTTTGTAATTCTAATAATACCTTTTGCGTACCCGTGCCGAAAAACTTGAGATAGGGTGAACCACATTCTGGGCAATGCTTGGGATGAATTTGGGTATGGTTGCAGTAGTGACAGCGTAACAGTTGGGTAGCCCCTTCCTTGGGATAATGGTAAGAGAGGGAAACATCACAATGGGGGCATTCCATCACATAACCACAACTGCGACAAGATACAAAGGTACTATGTCCTCGACGGGAAATAAATAAAATCGCCTGTTTTCCTTCCTCCTTAAGATTGCTGAGGGCGTTGGCGAGGGAGTGACTAAAAATGCTACGGTTGCCTTTGCGTAATTCCTGACGCATATCGACAATTTCTACGGGGGGCAAGGGGCGGTTATATACTCGGTTAGGTAAGGATAGATAATGGTTTTTTTGCTCAGATTCTGGGTTTTTTTGCCCCTCTGTGGTGAGTTGCCATGATTCGAGGGAGGGGGTAGCTGACCCTAAAATTAGGGGGCAATTGATTAATTCTGCACGCCATTGGGCGACGGTTTTGGCGTGGTAGGGGGGAACGGGTTGGCTTTGTTTAAAGCTGGTGTCATGCTCTTCGTCGAGGATTATCATGCCCAGATTTGGTAGGGGGGCAAAGACGGCGCTACGGGTGCCGATAACTACTTGGGGTTCTCCTGTGAGCATTTGGCGCCATGTGTCGTACCTTTCTCCGTCACTTAATCCGCTATGGTAAACGCACACTTGTTGTCCGAATCTGGCTCTAAATCGGTCGGTGAGTTGGGGGGTTAAGCCGATTTCGGGTACTAAAACTAGGGCTGATTTTTTTTGTGCCAAAATAGGGGCGATCGCCCTTAGATATACTTCTGTTTTCCCTGATCCTGTCACCCCATGGAGTAGGCTAATATTAAACCCTTGTAAACTATTGATTTTGTCCAATGCACATTGTTGTTCATCTGTCAATATTTTTGGTAAATCTTTTTTAGGGGCGGAGTTTTGTAAAAGCCGTAAACTTTCCCTTTCTTGAATGACGACACAACCTTTTTTTGCCAAACTATTAATCACAGAGTTACTATTTAACTCGCACTGTTGCATCAAATCCTGTTGGGATAATTCTCCTCCGTTTGTTCTAAGGGTGGCTAAGACATCCCTTTGTTTTTGGGTGATGGTGGTGGCAGAATTTTCACTAATAAAAGTAACTACTTTTTGATATTTTGGTTTAGCTTTTGTGGGCGGTTGTAGATAGGTTTGCACCCAGTTTCTTTTTACTAAATCGTTTATTCCTCTCCTTGCTCCCTTAATTTTTTGATTGATATAACTAAAGGTATAGTCGCCATTTTTACTGTTTTGTAATAGTTCTAATACTCGCCATGCCATAGGAGGACAAAAGTTTTGCGCCCCAGGGGGAATATTATCAAATAAAAGCCTAACTCTTTTTTGGGATTTACCTAATAATTTTGGTGGTAATGCACATTTTATAACATAGATTAAATCTGTTAAATAGTATTCCGAAACCTTAGTTAATAATTCCCAATAACAAGGAGGAAAAAACCCCGATGTGATGACATCTTCTACTGTCTTAATCTGCTCGATTTTTAACCCTTCTGGGGGGTGGGATACCAGTCTAAGGGCGATCGCACCTACCACCGAATTACCAAAAGGTACACTCAAAATATCCCCTGCCTTTACCTCCATTTCATCGTTGATGCCATAGGTATATAAACCCTCTGCATAGGGGCAATCTACCAAAACCTCTACCCACGGATGATTTTTAGAACCATATTCTGTTTTAGGCTCTGCTAAAGTAAGCATGGATGAAGATTGAGGATACATAGCAATAATATAATTGACCGTTGTTCTATTATAAGGAAGATTAACTAATGACAAGATCTGTTAACCTATCCGTTTTCCCACTCTTTGAGATAGTATTGATACCTCTGTTTCAATTGATTGAAGGTTAAATTTTTGCTCCAATATTCCACTAAACCATGACCTAATGCCCAGGCTTCTTGGTCGGGAGTGCCGTTATTTTCCACTAAAATAGTCCATAGGGATAATAAGTCAAAGGATATTTTTTCATAGTCATCACTCAGCAAAGAAAACAAATCGTAGGCTAGTTGGAGTTTACCAATAACTACGGGTAATTGTTCTACGGGTATCCTTTCAGCGAGGATGTAGGCGAGTTGTGGTGAGCCTGTGGTTAAGGTGGAGATAAATTGTAAGACGGGGCTTTTTAGTAGGGCGGTTAACCCTTGGCTAGTGGTCATTTGCAGGGTATATTTATCAATAATCTTGGCAGCTGCAACGCTCCTGGCTTCTAGGTTACGGAAAAAACGGGCTAATCTGATTTGTTTAGCAGGGGCGATCGCCCTTAGAATATTAATAGCTAAAATATCATCATGCCAAGGCTCTCGAAAATTTTCCCCATAATCTGCCGTTACCAGAGGAAAAACCCCTTCACAAAATGAGCCTAAATTTTCCTGACGATAACTCACCGCATCCCGAATGGAAATTTCCTTGGGTTTATTACCCCGTTGCCAATCGTAGGGAGGTTGCCATTCTCGCATTGGACGAAGACGATCAACTTGGGTTATTACGGTAAAAATAGGAATATCTTGCCCATCCTCTTGCAGTTTAACCAAAAAATCTCGATCCATTTGCAACGCAGGATCAAGGGCTGGATTTAAAAGCAAAACAATATCTGCACGGCGAGAATAATCTAACACTTTCTCGAGATATTCAGGACGATTTATTTGTTCATAACCGGGGGTGTCGAGGAGACTTAACCTTTCTCCTGTATCCGTTGTCCATTGATAGCTTTTAATTTCAGTGGTGCTGGGTAAAAGGTCAACTTCTGCGGTTTGGGCATTGAATAGGGTATTAATTAAGCTACTTTTTCCTGCCCCTGTCCTACCCACCAATAAAATATTAACGGGTTTTTTCTCAATTTGTTCTGGTTTTTCCCTTTGCTCCAAAATTTCTTTTAATGTCTTTGTTGTGACGCTAGGAAGGGTTTTTTCGGAGGGTTGAAATTTATCGAGGGATAAACTATCTCCACCGTACAATAACGCCGTTTGACGGGCAAGATTTCCGAGGGCTACTTCCCTAATTATCTGACTGAGGTTAATTAATAATTCTTGGTTAGCTTGTTGGGTACTACTATTACTAGCTATCTTAGTAAGGGCTACGGCAGGATTAAGCACCCATTGCGCCCAACTCCACACCTTCATTAATTTTCGGGCAGAAGGCTCTAATTTACGATACATTTGATAACCCTGATACCCTTGGGCGATGGTAACTTGATTGAGGGCAGGGGATAGTTGATTCATCCATTTATCCATGTCATCCACCGTACCCCTAATGAGGCTATAGGCTTGGGGTATATAGATATTGAGCAGGGGGTATTTTTGTTCTGGATAATAAATAAGGGCGATCGCCTGTACCAAATCTTGACAACGTTGGAAAAATAGTTGCAAATCTTCCCACATGGGGGAATCTTCCTTACTCTCGTCGATAACCCTTTGTAAGGCAGACTCTAATTTTGCTAAAATCTCAGGATCATTATTATTAAAAGAAGGACTATTATCTAAATTTTCTTGGGCAGAGGCGATCGCATTTTTAACATCAGGCATCAAAGGCTTAGTCCATTTCACCAATAACCAACGCCAACCCACAAATAGGACAACAAAAATTGCCCATATCCAACTAATTCCCCATTGATGGATTTGTAGCCCCGTTGCCACAACAAAAAATAAAATTAATATCACCGCAGGGGTAGCTAAAATTAACCATTGCCAAGATTTTAAACGAATCATAATAATTAGGTCTTCAAAATGTTCTCACCATTGCCCATTCCCCACTCTTAATTTAAAATAGCCCCATCGAGGATAGCCCCTTCAAAATTAGTATTATTAGTTTGAGCATCAATTAAATTAGCATTACTCAAATTTGCCCTCATAAAATTAGACCATGATAACTTCGCCCCCGAAAAATTTGCCTTCGTAAAATCAGCACTACGTAAACTAACCCAAGTCACCATGGCATCGGTGAGATTTGCACCATGAAAAATACCACTGGCAAAATTACCCGCACTGAGATTAGCATGGCTAAAATTGGCCTTACTAGCATTGATACCCACCCCATTAACACTATTTAATTGAGCAAAAGAAAGATTAGCCCCCTCTAGGTTAGTATTGAGCAAAAGAGCATTGGTAAGGTTACACCCCTGTAGATTAGCCCCTTGAAGGTTAGCACCGCTTAGGTTTGCCCTACTCAAAAGACAATTTGTCATCTGGGCTTTGGTTAAATTTGCATCTTTGAGAATGGAGTCATGGAGAAGGGCATAAATTAATGTTGATTCACTGAGGTTAGATTCTGTGAGGTTAGCTGCCCGTAAACTAGCTTCGGTGAGATTAGATTTTGAGAGGTTACAGTTGGTGAGATTAGAGGTAATTAGATTTACCCCAGTTAAGTCTCCTTGAATAGTGGCATTTTGCAGATTAGAGCCTTTGAGATTGGTTTCAACCAATGAACAATTGACAAATTCAACTCCGCTTAAGTCCGACTCTTTGAGGTTGGCACGGCTTAGGTTTAGGTTACTCATAAAAACTTGACCGTGAAGATCTAATTTTTGAAAGTTGGTTTCCCCTGCTTCATATCTTTTTATTAGTTCTTGTATATCCATATTAAATATTTTTGATGTTAAGTAAGTTGATTAATTAAATGATGGGCTATTTTACGAGATGCACCCTGATTTCCCATTCTGGTTCTCCCATTTTCGGCTACAAATTGCCAATAGTCTGGATTTTCTAAGATTGTTTTAATTTTGCTTACTATTTCTTCGGGTTTCTCTAGTAGTTGAATGGAATTTCCGAGGAGATAACTTTGGTTTTGGGCAAATTTACGGTTAAATTGAGGCCCTTTGCCAATAATTGTCATGGCACTTTTTCCTAATCCTACAAATTGCTCGGTGGCTGTTCCTGCCATGGCGATCGCCATGTCTCCATAATTAAGACAATCGGCATAGTTACTCTGACTAATACTTAATCTACCTCGTTTTGTCGTAAAATTCACCATTTTTTTATCTTCAATGGGTAGGGGGGGTTTGAGGTTTTCTTTCATGGTCCATAAAGGGCTAAGGGCTTCTATAAATGGCTCTAGGGGTAGGGAAGGGGCGATCGCACCTAGGAACAAAAATTGATAGTTAGTAGATTCCAATAAACAATTTACCGCCCCCAGAATCAACCGCCAATTGTCAAGGGCTTCGGGCATTCTCGAACCGGGTAAAAGCACTATTTTTAAGTAATCTTCATAGGGATCAAATTCTAAGGTAAAATCATGGTCTGCGATACCATCCATCATGGGATTACCCACATCAAAGGCATTAAGATTATATTTTTGAAGACTATGGGCGGTGATACTATCCCTCGGAAAAATTCCCCGACATCGAGGATTACCCATCAACCATCTTTCCCAAGGATAAAAAACACTGCCAAAAAAATGATCTAAACCATTAGTATGGGGTAGCCAACCCGTTTCGTCTTTCCATAAATACTCCGATTTTGCCGTGGGTACAAAACTAAATTCCGCCCCACTCCACCAAGCAAAAATTAAGGGTAATATATCCCCCACCGCCAAGATTTTTCCACCGCCCCTTGCCCATTTTTTCACCGCTTTATATTGAGCTATGGTAAGTTGAACTAACCCCTGCCTTACGTCTCCTAATAGTTGTTTTTTGTCCATATAAATAAAACCACCCGAAGGCATCTGTTTTACGGGGGCGATGATGGGTATATTAGCTTGACGATAGGCAAACCCTTCCCCCACCAAGGGCAAAGAGGCGATCGCCATTTCAGGCTCTATTAACTGTAATTCCTTAATGATTTTAACGGCGATGGTATCCTCTCCATGACCATTACTCAATACTAATAATTTCATCTATAACAATTGACAATGAACAATGGACAATAGACAATGAAACTTTAGCATAGTTGTACAATTATCAACAGACTCCCCATCGTACTTTTTTATCAAGCCCCGATTGACTTACCAACTATGGAAATTTTAATTGTAGAAGACGAAAACGAAATCGCCCAACTGATCAACTCCTGCCTGACGAGGGAAGGATTCCATTGTAATATTGTTTATGACGGTTTATCAGCCCTTGAAAAAGCGAAACAAATACAACCTGATTTAATTGTCTTAGACTTAATGCTACCGAAGCTAGATGGGTTAGAAGTATGTAACCGATTGCGTAATCAACCCTTAGAAAAAGATCCCTATATTCTCATGTTAACCGCCAAGGGTGAAGAAATTGATCGCATCGTAGGGCTTTCTACGGGGGCTGACGATTATTTAGTAAAACCCTTTAGCACAAGGGAATTAGTCGCTAGGGTAAGGGCTTTATTGCGTCGTAGTTTACGCCATGGGGCGATGCAACAGGCACAAATTTATCAAACTAATCACTTTAGCGTTAATTTAGATGAATATACCGCCACCAGACAATTAGAAGGGGAAAAAATTGAGGAGTTAGATTTAACAGCCCTCGAGTTTAATTTACTTTCTACTTTTGTCAGCTATCCCCATAAGGTATGGAGTCGTACCCAATTAATTGATAAACTTTGGGGGGCAGACTTTTTTGGGGATGAAAGGGTGGTAGATACCCATATCCGTCGTTTACGCAAAAAAATTGAACTAAATCCAGCCCAGCCCATTTTTTTAAAAACTGTGGTAGGAGTCGGTTATAAATTTGAAGACTAAAAAACCCCCAAAAATTTGAGGGTTGTAATAATCTTTTTTTTTAGGTAGGATTATTGAACAATGATTTTTCCGTTCATTCCAGCACCACGGTGAGGCTCACAGTAGTAGCTATATTCCCCAGGTTGGTCAAAGGTTGCTTCAAAAGATTCTCCAGCAGCAAAGGCTAAACCTTTATGGCTCAATTCCGCTGCATTAGGTGCAGAAGGATCAAATACTACGTTGTGGGGAGCTAATTTGTTGTTAATCCATTTTACGCTATCACCAGCTTGGATGGTTACTTCGGCGGGTTGGAAGGCTAACATTCCGCTGTCTGCACCCATTTTTACTTCTACGGTAGCGGCATTAGCGGGGGCAGTTGCAGAGATTACTACCATCATTGCTAATACTAAGGAAGATAAAAATAATCCAATTTTCTTAAACATTGTTGCTTTGTTTTTTAAATAATTCTTTATTACTTAAGATCATAATATGAAGTTTGACCTATTGTCAATTGTTTGGGATCAAATATTTTTCTAAGGGTGTGGGTAGGGAATACTTAGTTATGGTCGGGGTTTTTTTCTTCTATGTAAAATCTTTTTTTGTGGGAGTCAAAGAATATGTCGTAGGCTTCTAATTCTTGGGGGGTGGCTTTTAAAAAGTTATCGTAGCCTGAATGTTGAACAAAACTGGTTTTTTTGAGAATTTGCCATACTTCGTGGCGGGGTAGGTATTTTCTTTGTTCTTCGGGGATGTTTTTGCTAGGTTTTAAGGGGGGAATATTTTTACTTTTTGATTCTTTTGATTGATTTTGCAGTTTTTTTTCTAAGGTTTCTATTCTTTCTATCAAAGGGGCGATCGCCCTTTCTACTATTTTATTAATATCTGATCCATCATAGGTTAATGGTTGAGAATTATCGGAATTATTTTTATTATCTAAAAATTCATTAATTAATTGATGTAATAATAAATTAAGACTAATATTATCTTGCTGACAAATTTGAGTTAATTGTTCTAATTTATCGGAAGGAAGTTTAATTAATATCTCTAATTCATCAGGATAATTATTCATAAAAAAAGACGGAGTAAAATAGTTAATAACTAGCTTGATTGACCATACAACGGGCTTCTTGATTTACTTCTGTGGCTAGTCTAAACAACTCTTGAGCCGTATGTAAACAATCATAATCATAGCTCATGGTAAACCTTTGTAATTCTTCAATGGCATCACTAATATGATTTAAACAGTAATAACAATTAGCCGCTACCCCTGCATATCGTGGCGGATTTGGTTGAGACTTTAAAATTGATTTTCCCCTTTCATAATGTCTCTGACAATTATCTAAATAATCACAAAACATAGACATCAAATCATCATCAAAAGGATCAGCCGATAACTCCTCCAATTCTTCTTCGAGGGGGTTAATTATTTCCTCAATTAAATTGTTTAATGGAGCATAAACATTGGTTAACCATTCAAACTGAGAAATATCCTCCGCTTGGTGCGATCGCCTCTTAGCATGATAATATTGAGAAGCCGACTCACTTTTCCACTGGCGATAATTAACCCCATGGTATTGTTTATCCGCTAAAGTGCGATCGTAAATTAAGCGATTTTTTTGATCCCCCAATACCTCATAAGCCTGATTAACCTTGATAATTTCCTCATGGTTAGCGGTTTCCTCTTGACTGTCAGGATGATATTTTTTCACCAAACGACGATAAGCCTGTTTAACTTCTTGTGCAGAAGCCGAGGATTTAATTTCTAAAACTTGGTAATAATCCATAATGGCAAAAGAGGAATGGGTTTTAAATGTTCAACTATTATGCTTAGGGTTTAGATTCCATTAATCCTTAAAAATCTTTAAATAAAGGAGTGCTAAGGTAACGCTCACCAAAACTAGGTTGAATCATTACAATAATTTTATCCTTATTTTCTGGTCTTTGAGCCAACTTTATGGAAGCCGCCAACGCTGCCCCCGTAGAAATTCCCGAAAGAATCCCCTCCTCCCTTGCCAATTTTCTACCATAATTAATGGCTTCATCATCAGTGACAGTAATCACCTCATCAATTAAATCAACCCTTAAAACCTCAGGGATAAATCCAGCCCCAATTCCCTGTATTTTATGGGAACCGGGTTTATTTCCCGAAATAACAGCACTATTCACAGGCTCAACCGCAATGGTTTTAAATTCTGGCTTTTTACTCTTAATTACTTCACTAATACCCGTAATTGTTCCCCCAGTGCCAACCCCAGCCACCAAAAAATCCACCTTGCCATCGGTATCTTCCCAGATTTCCAACCCCGTGGAAAGACGATGAATCTCAGGATTTGCAGGGTTATTAAACTGTTGCAACATATAAGCATGGGGCATGGTTTCCACAATTTCCTGCGCCCGAGAAATACAACCGCGCATCCCCAAACTACCGGGGGTTAACTCCAATTTTGCCCCAAACGCCCTCAACATAGATCTTCTTTCTTCGCTCATGGTTTCAGGCATGGTTAAAATTAATTGATAACCCTTCGCCGCCGCTGCCATGGCAAGGGCAATACCTGTATTACCAGAAGTAGGCTCAACTAAAATGGTTTTATTGGGGGTAATAAGTCCAGCTTTTTCCGCCGCATTTATCATATTTACCCCAATCCTATCCTTTACCGAAGCCGATGGGTTCATTCCTTCTAGCTTTACCAATATATCAGCCCCACATCCTTCTGCTTGGGGGATACGGTTTAATCTAACCAAAGGAGTTTTGCCAATTAATTCGGTTATATTGTGAGCGATTTTCATACTATTTTATTATTAGTCACTTATTTATATATTATTGATCATAATCACGACGGTTATCTAGGTTTGCAATTTCTAATCTCATTAAAATTACTTAAGTTAACCTAAAATTCAACAAAAAGTTAAAATTTAGACTAAGATATTCTCTTGATCGTTATAAAATTTGGGAGCTAATAATAAAATGGGGTTTTTTGATCGTTTTTCTGAATCTCAAGACATGGGCATTGACTTAGGTACGGCTAATACCCTCATTTATGTACCAGGTAAAGATATTGTTTTAAATGAGCCTTCTGTGATTGCGGTAGATATAGAAAAACAAGTCACCATTGCGGTGGGGGAAAGTGCTAGAAATATGTTGGGGCGTACCCCTGCCTCTATCAAAACTATTCGCCCTCTCAAAGATGGAGTTATCACTGATGTAAAAGTTACGGAAATGATGCTCAGGGAGTTTATCAGAAAGGTTAAGGGTAATAATTCTTTGAGTCGTTCCCGTATTATTATTGGTGTACCTAGTGGCATTACTTCCGTGGAAAGGAAGGCGGTAGAAGAGGCCATGGAAAGTTCTGGCTCTGGGGGCATCGAGAATATAGAATTTATAGATGAGCCTATTGCGGCGGCCATTGGGGCTGGTTTGCCCGTGGAGGAGGCTGTGGGCAGTATGATTGTAGATATTGGTGGCGGTACTACGGAAGTGGCGGTATTGAGCTATCAGGGCATTGTTTATAGTGATTCTGTGAGGGTAGCAGGAGATGAAATTAGTGATTCTATTACCCGTCATCTCAAGAAGGTTTATAACCTGATTATTGGCGAGCGCACCGCAGAACAAATTAAGATAGAATTAGGTTCGGCTTATCCTGGGGATCATGATCAGCAGGAAATGGAAATCAGAGGGTTATATATGGTTAGTGGTTTACCGAAAACTGTGACGATTAATGCTGAGGAAATTCGAGGTTGTATTTCTGAGCCTGTGGGAGTTATCGTTGAGGCTATCAAGAAAACTTTGGAAAGGACTCCCCCCGAGTTGGCTGGAGATATTATTGATAGAGGAATTATGCTAGCTGGTGGTGGTGCTTTGTTGCGCGGTATTGATAGTTTGATTACCAATGAAACGGGCATTATTACCCATATTGCTCCGAATCCTTTACAGTGTGTGGTTTATGGTACTGGGAAAGTTTTGGAAGATTATGATAGATTGGCTCGTGCTAGTCGCAAAAAGTCCTAATTAGTTTATTTAAAAACTATATTTATACATATCTTAAATAATTAGTTTATATTGAATACTTTTTGATTAAATATTCATTAATTTATTACTTTTTAAAAAAGGTTTTTGTTGGAATTTTAATTAGCTTTTTAGTTGTAGTTTTCTTATTAATAATTCAATGGTATCGTGAGAATAATTCGACGTTGGTGGTCAAAAAAAGGTAGTCAATTTATTTGGGGTTTGGTAGCCTTGGCGATCGCATTTACATTTTATCAAACCCAAGGAGCATTAATAAATGAAATTCTTTATGGTGCATCTTCTATATTCCGTTATGACATCGGTGCAGAACAAGAAAGGCTATATGGCGATCGCACTATTCAACAATTACAAAACGAAATCAACCAACTAGAAACCCAAAACCAACAACTACGGGAAATCGTAGATTATCAAAGTCAAAATCCTAGTAATCTTGTAACCGCCAGAATTATTGGTAGAAGTCCAGATTCTTGGTGGCAAATCGTCACCATTGATGCGGGGGCAAATCAGGGCATAGAAGAAGACAATCCCGTTATTGCCATTGGTGGCTTGGTGGGAAGAATTACCCAAGTTACCCCCAACACTAGCCGAGTATTGCTCATCAGTGATTATAATAGCCGTGTAGGGGCAACCCTCAACCGTACAGGGTATCAAGGATTTATCAAAGGACAGTCCACCCAAATGGGTATCATGGAATTTTACGAAAAAGTAACGGATGTGGAGGAAGGAGACTTTATCACCACTTCTAATCTAAGCACCCTTTTTCCCCCAGACATTCCCATCGGGAAAGTAGTTTCCATCAATCTTAACCGTAGTCCAGCCCCAGAGGCAGAGATTGAATTTACTGCCCCCATGGACTTTTTAAATTGGGTGATGGTAGCCGTTAACTAAGGGTTTGATTCCTTAATTTTTTATTATTCATCAAGACGCAATAACTTACGATAAAATTGTTGGGAAAAATCTGTTTTATGGGAAGAATTAAAATCTTTAATTAAAGTAATTAAATACTGAACAAATCCCGAATTAGGTAAATTAATTTCATAACTTAAATCCGCACTACCATCAAATTGCAAACGACATCTAGTCAACTCTGAAGGTAAACGGGAAACATACCAAGTTGCCACAAAAGGAATACTATTTCCACCATCAATAATTCTCTCCCCCTCTAAATATCCCTGTTGATATAATGCTAGGGCATAGGGTAAAATTTCGTGTTGTTCTTTGGGATAATAAGGTTGATACATTAAAGTATCGGCTTTGGTGGCAGGTTGTAACTTTTCAATGGTAGCCATACAATTTTTCTGGTAACAATACAATCATGGTAGTTATCAATCCCTAATTGTACCCTTTTCTTTAGCTCAAAATAGCTTATTATTTCACCTTTTCATCAAATTATGGTCATTTCCTCTCCCCCTCCTTATCTTGTAAGCATTGCTCCTATGATGGATTATAGCGATCGCCACTTTCGGTATATCATGCGCCAAATGACCAAAAAAAGCCTACTTTATACGGAAATGATTAATACTCAGGCCATTATACATGGCGATCGCCCGAAATTATTAGACTTTTCCCCCGAAGAAAAACCCGTCGCCCTACAACTAGGGGGAGATAATCCGGCTCAACTGGCAGAATGTGCCAAAATTGTGGAAGATTGGGGCTATGATGAAGTTAATCTTAATGTGGGTTGTCCTAGTTCGAGGGTGCAAAGTGGTAATTTTGGGGCTTGTTTGATGGCACAACCGCAAAAGGTTGCCGAGTGTATCGAAGCTATGCAAAAAGCAGTTAATATCCCTGTCACCGTAAAACATCGCATCGGGATTGATGAGCAAGACAGTTACGAACATATGGCAAACTTTGTTAAAGTGGTGGCGCAGGCTGGGTGTCAAAGATTTGTTGTCCATGCGCGCAAGGCTTGGTTACAGGGTTTAAGCCCCAAGGAAAACCGTAATATTCCTCCCCTACGCTATGGGGATGTATATCGTCTTAAACAGGATTTTCCCCACCTAATTATCGAAATCAATGGGGGTATTACTACCCTAGAACAAATTAAGGCTCAATTTCCCATGGTTGATGGGGTGATGATAGGGCGGGTGGCTTGTGATAATCCCTATGTTTTGGCGAGTATTGACCAAGAAATTTATGGGGATGATACTCCCATTAAAACTAGAGAGGAAGTTATTGAGAGTGTTTTGGATTATGTGGATTTTTGGGGCGATCGCCATGTAAAATTAAATACTATCATGCGTCATCTGTTGCAAATTTTTGCAGGGCAACCCGGAACAAAAATATGGAAACGTCACCTCACGGAAAATGGTTATAATCCCGATGCTAATTCTCAGTTAGTAAGGGAGGCATTGTCTTTGAGGGAATTAGTTAATAATTGATACCAAATTCTAATCCTATCTTAATTAGGACGGGGAACAGTTTTTGAGGGTTTCTAGTTGTAGATTGATGAGCTAACGAACAATGGGCTTAAGCCCATTGCCAAAAATGATCAATAAAACTAAAGTAATTTTTGACATTCTTGGGCGGCACGATGTAACAAAGAATGACGATAAACTAACTCATTAATATCTTTGCAGTAGCCCCCTCCAATGACACAAGCCACAGGATAACCTTGGGCTAGGCAGGTGCTTAATACTTGCATTTCCCGTCTATATATCCCCGTATCCGTAAGGCAAAGTTTACCGAGGCGATCGCCCCTATGGGTATCTACACCGCCATCATAGAGAACTATATCGGGTTTAATTTCTTGGAGTAAAGAGGATAAATGGGAAGCAAGAATTTGTAAATAACCATCATCATCCAAGCCCACGGGCAGGGGAATATCTAAATCGCTGATTTGTTTTCGGTAAGGAAAATTCGCCTCACAGTGCATGGAAAACGTAAACACCCTCGATTCATCATTGAAAGTATAGGCGGTGCCGTCTCCTTGGTGAACATCTAAATCAACGATCAAGATTTTTTTTACTAATTTATGGGCTAATAGATAACGAGAAGTAATAGCCAAATCATTAAAAATACAAAACCCTGAGCCGTAGTCTGGAAAGGCGTGGTGGGTGCCTCCTGCGGTGTTACAACAAATACCATACTTGAGGGCTAACTGAGCCGTTAAAATCGTTCCTGCTACCGCTGTACAGGTTCTTTGTACTACCCCTTCACTCCATGGTAAGCCGATGCGTCGTAGGGCTTTAGGCTCTAGGGTCCCATTACAATATTTTTCCACATAGTCTGGGTGATGGACTAATTGTAAAATCTCTGGGGTAGCAATGGTGGGGGTATAGGTGAGGGTTGGGGTGGTGATTTCATCTTTGAGTAACAATTCATAGAGCAACTTAAATTTGGGCATGGGAAAACGATGCTCTTGGGGAATGGGGGTTACATAATGGGGATGATAGACGACGGGTAAACTCATCTAGTAATTGATAATTGATAGGGGATAATTGATAATAGGGGTAGTTAAAATTTTAAAAATAGCTATAATGAGCGATCGCACTTCCTTGGAACAGTTATTACAGGCTATAGCCCAAGGGGAAATTTCTCCTCAACAGGGGTTAGAAAAATTACAATATTTGAGTTTTCAACCCTTAGAAGATTTTGCCAAAATTGATCATCATCGTCAATGGCGCACTGGTTTCCCCGAGGTGATTTGGAGTCAGGGCAAAACCCCTAGTCAAATTATTCAGATCATGAACGCTATGCGATCGCACGGTAGCCCATTGATTATGACCACTCGATTAGAGCCAGACGTTGCCGATACCATCTCCCTAGAAGTGCCAGATTTGAGATATTATCCCATGGCAAGGATAGGGGCGATCGGGCAACTAGAACAAAAATACCAAGGAAAAATTTCCATCCTCACCGCAGGCACAGCCGATTTACCCGTAGCCCAAGAAGCCGCCATCACCGCCGAATTATGTGGCTTTAAAGTAGAAAGACTTTGGGATGTGGGAGTAGCAGGCATTCACCGACTCCTAAGCCATCGTCATATCATTGATAACGCCGACGTTTTAATTGTGGTAGCAGGAATGGAAGGTGCATTACCTAGTGTGGTGGCAGGCATGGCAAATTGCCCTGTGATTGCCGTACCCACAAGCATCGGTTATGGTACGAGTTTTGGGGGAGTAGCCCCCCTATTAACCATGCTCAACTCCTGCGCCACGGGAATAGGAGTAGTAAACATCGATAACGGCTTTGGGGCTGCCATGTTGGCGGGGCAAATTTTACGATTAGCCCATAGATTAGGACAATAAAAAGGAAGGCAACAACTGCCTTCTTAGATAGTAGGGGATTTTGATATTAATCAATCATCCAAAACTTTCTCTACCCTTTCTAGTTGCCAAAGTATTTGATTTCCTTCCCGTCTAACCCTAGAAATAATCCAGTTACGCCAAGCCCATTCTTCACCCCGACTGGTGACGGCACTGGCATTTATATCCATTAAATCAGCTAACTCTGAGCTAGTTATCAAATAACCATTACGGGAAATTTGGTCAGCAATGTGCAAAGTATCGATGGTATTTTTAAGCTGTTTTACCCTTTCATCTCGATTGAGAGACTGTTCTTCTAGGGTGTTATTATAAGATTCATTCATAATTTTATAATAGTAAAAATTGCTACAATTTGCTGATTTGTTTAGATAACGTTAATGTCATGATAAAACATTCTATTCAAATTAGGACAATTTTATTCTTTGATTTTCTCTATATTCGTCCATTTATATCTTGGTTAATCTTGATCTTTTATGATTTCATGATTAATTTAAACTATTTTATTGATCAATTAATTATAGTTATAGGTTTAAAAAAACTTGTTTATTCTCCGCTCAAAAATCATTTCTTCGGGAATACCACTCAGATTATCCGATAAGTTCCACTAAAATTATTTCACTCCAAAAAAAAATCCCCCCTCACAAGAGAGAGGAAAAAAGAAAAAACTACGGCAATTATTTAAATTTTTGAAAAAAAAAGGGACTTCTTTATGAGGGAAGCCCCTAAATAAATTGAGGAAACAATTTAACACATTAAGAACAATTTTCACCTTCGCCATCGAGACTTGATGAGTGATCCATAAATCACCCATTAAGCCAAGCAAGTTTGTGGTAACTGTTAACAACCTTTTGGACTGCTTTACTTACTGCAAACTTATTTAAATAACTACTATAAAGTAGTATAGCTTAGTTGATATTTATTTGCAACTATTTTCAATAAAAAAATTATAGATAATGGATCTAGGAAGTCTTTTCCCTACTATTCAGGTAATCCCCAGTATTTGATTCGTTGTTGTAGCCATCCTTCTTGGGCTAGGGTTTTCATTACTTGGTTAACCTTGTTTCTTAGTTCCTGATGTTGTAAGCCTTTGGGAAGGGCGATCGCCAAGGGATAAGCCCCATATACTTGGGGTAATAAATGATATTGGGGATTTTCTTGTACCCATCCTGTTAGTAAGGTTATATCCCCGGCAAATGCGGTTACTTCCTTTTCTCCAACTAATGATAATCCTTCTTGATAAGAGTCAACTCCCTTTAGTCGTACGGAGGGTAAATTTTGCTTGAGAAGAACGATCGCCCCTGAACCCTTTAAAACCGCAATGGTATCATTAGTAGATATGGGAGAAGTTTGTAAACTAACCAACCCAGTACCAGAAAGATAGTAATGGTGGCTAAAATCCACAATTCGTAAACGGGAGCGAGTAACAGTAATAGAGGCGATCGCCAAATCCACATTCCTATCCGCCACCGCCCGAAGACGATGGACATTAGACAAAGGAACAAAATCCACCGCCGACTCATCCCCCAATAAATCCTGAGCAAGACGGCATACTATATCAACCTCCAACCCTTGCAAATTACCATCCCCATCACGAAAAGATAGGGGACGATGATCATATTCCGTCACCCCCACCAATAAACGACCTCGATTTTCGATGCCCTGCCAAGGAATGGTTAACCCCTGCCCTGCCAAAAATAGAGTTATCAAAAAAGAGATACAAGCAACACGCCAAAACCTAACCATCTAAAATACACGCCACCCTAAAACCAACAAAATTATAAGTAGAATCAGCACTATAACTACTGCGTTTTGCACTACGACAATAGTTACTAGGCAACGACCATGAGCCACCCCTTACCACCCGAGGAGTGGTACTAAGCTGAGAGCGAAAAGCCGAACCATCCTTAGACTTATTAACATAATTAGGGGTGTAATGATCCTCACACCATTCCCACACATTACCATGGCAGTCGTACAAACCAAAGCCATTGGGGAAAAAACTATCTACGGGGGTAGTTTTGCGATCAAATTTATCATCACCACTATTATTTGCCTTAGCATTTTTACGACTATCATAATTAGCAAATTGGGGATTAATAATATTACCAAAGGAAAAGATAGAACTACTGCCCCCCCGACAAGCATATTCCCACTCAGCCTCCGTGGGTAAACGATAAGCTCTTTTGGTATATTCTTTTAAGCGCAAACAAAATTCTTGGGCATCGTACCAGGAAATTTTTTCCACAGGAAGATTATCCCCCCGAAAAGCCGAAGGAGCATCCTTTAAAAAACGTTGTACCTTGGGAAGAGAGCTAACAAATCGCCATTGGGCTTGGGTAATGGGATATTTACTGATATAAAATGGGAAAATATTAACCCGATAGGGGGGAGTTTCATCCTTTTCTTTTTCCGAGTCGGTATTGGGAGAGCCCATCAAAAAAGTTCCTGCAGGTATAAAAATCATCTCGAGGTTTACCCCTTCCCCCAGATATTCTACAAAAAATTTATTTTTCTTGGTAACTATTTGTTTATCTATACCCCCCATCAATCCAAATATTTTTTTCTTTTCTTGGACAGTGACAGAATCAAACTCAAAAGTCTCGATATTTGGGCTATCGGATACCGTATTAGTTTGGACTAGGGGGTTTTGGGGCTTGAGGGGTACTACTTGATCATCTCCGATGATAAAATCTTCCTCTGGGGGTAGGGAAATGGAAATGCTTATCTCTGAATTGGTGGGGCTGGTAATAGGCTCTTGTTCTTGTTTTTGTGCCACTGATGGTGCGGAGGGGTTATTAGGGATGATTTTTTCTAGGGGAAAAAGGTCTAACCAATCTCTAATAAATTTGGGACGTTGTTCTGGATTTACACTCATTCCCCTTAATATCGCTTCATTGGTGCGATCGCTCAGATTAGGAGATAATTGTTGTGGTGGAATCAAATCCTTATATTGACGAAACTGTGAAGGAGTAGGCAACTGCCCCGTTACCAACACATAAAAAATACTGGCTAAAGAATATATATCTGTATAAACCCCCACCTTGGCATTATCTTGGCTCAACTCAGGAGGTGCAAAAGCATCCGTCATGGCATTTTTAATTTTATCCCCCCCAAAGGAAAATAACTTAATAGCCAAACCATAGTCCACAAAAATAGGCTCTTGGGAAACCTTATCCAAAATAATATTTTGAGGTTTAATGCGCTGATGTAAAACCCGATTTTGATGGAGTAAATTTACCCCAGAAGCAATCTTGGAAACTAACTTTAACGCCTCAGACTCCTCCAACTTACCATAACGATCTACAAAAGAGGCTAAATCTTCCCCCTCAATGTATTCCATCACCATACAAATAAAATCATCTTCGATGAACACTTCTGGATATACCCTCACCAAAGAAGGATGACTACAACGAGCTATTTTAATCGCCTGTTTAACTAACTGTTTTTCTAATGATGCCCCCTGCTCTAGGTTTTGCCATACCCTTTGCGTCGCTTTCAGGGCAACAATCTTGCCCCTCGCCATATCCATAGCCTTATAAGTAATCCCTAGCCCCCCTCTCAAGGACATGGACTCGATAATATATTGACCGTTATGTAATTTTTTTCCCTTCTTCCAACTAGCCATGGATATTTTATTTTGCACACTGTTAAGTAGATAATAGCTGAATTAGCACGAAAAAAGATCTACCACCAGGGTAAAAAAGGTTTTTAATTACCGTTAAATTTACGAAATGCCATTTTCATAACCTTCAGCAAAATTAGACAGAGTAATAGTAATGTGATGGCTAAACGCCATAAACCAACACCACAAGCCAAGCCAACCCCCGCCGAAATCCAAATTTCTGCAGCCCCCGTCAACCCCTTTGCATTATTACCCCCCTTAAGAATTAAGCCACCACCAATAAACCCTACCCCCTGAATAATTCCTGTGATTACCCTTGCTTTTTCTGTGGGGTCAACTTCTTCTACAATTAAAACAAAGGCACAGGAGGCTAAGGATACTAGACCATTAGTTTTTACTCCCCCCGGCTTTTGGCGCAACTCCCTTTCTAACCCCAAAAGCGCGCCCAATATCATGGCGGTGGATAATTTGATTAACATTAAACTATTCATTATGTTTGATAATTTGTGGTTGCTTTGGCATATTAAACAGGGCAAACACGATTAAAAAACCTAAGCCCATCAACCCTGCAATGGGATTTTGGTCTATGCCTGTAATCCATTGGGGTACAACGTCAGTATAGGTGAGCATTTCCCCTACGTTTAGTACATAATAACCCCACACAAATCCCCCATGGAAACCAATACAGATGCCTAATAGATTTTTATGTTTACGTTTTGCCCACACCAATGCACAACCTAATACCACTAAAGCTGGAAAGGTAACGATGCCACGAATGATTTGCTCTAGGGGTTTGATAAAGTGTAGCACAGCGAATATCAGTCCATTCATAGCGGTGGTGGTGGGAGCAGAAAAATCTCTTTCTAATTCTGATAATAACCACCCCCTAAAAAATAATTCTTCAGCAAAACTGATAAAAAGGGCGCTAATAAATCCTTCTATTAATAAGTAAATGATGTTGGTGGTGGGGGCATGAAAAGTAACCCAGCCAAATAGTGCTTGTAAACCAAATAATGACCATGTTATGGCAAAACTGATCAAAAAACCGATGATCAAGTGAATAAAATTTCTACGACTATTAACTAAACCATAGGAACGAAAAATATGATTATTTTTATAGACATATTTACCCCAAAATTTGACCAATATTAAGAAGGCAATAAATAACATTGCCATGGTGATGATGGTAGTTAGGTTTTCGTCTTGATTTTGTAGCGTAAGATAGACTGGGGTAGCAAAGGGAAGCCAAAGAAGGGCAAGGGCAAGGATAAAAATCCCCACCCTTGGTACGATAGGATAATTATGAATTTTACTTAATAACAAGTCGAAAATAGCCTTATTCTGCAATAATCTTTAAATTAGCTTAAATTATATCGCAGTTTATTTATTTTGCTGGGGGATGATTAATATTTTGCACCACCAATAGAAGTAGTTATTGCGCTGTAATACTCACGGTTAAACTAAATTATTCGGCGGGTTCGATGGTACTGGTTAAACCTTTACTTTTGAGACTTTCACAATAAAATTCTGCATGTTCTAAGGCACAGGTGGTAACTAAACCAACTCCAGTTTGATGGGTTTCCATCATTACACTAACGGCTTGAGGCTCACTAAGGGAGACTGTTTCCATTAATACTTGAACGACATATTCCATGGTGTTGTAACTATCGTTATGGAGTAGCACTTTATAACCGGGGTCATGTCTGCGTTTAGTGTTAGACTTGGTGTCTGGTTTATTGATAACCTGAGTGGACATTAAAAAACCTCCTAACTTTTTTATATAAATAATTTATTTTATGGGCGGTGGTCTTTTTTTCACAATTAGCCCTAATGATATATGTTATCAAAAAAATTAGGTATTCGGTGATGGCTGTTATGGATTCTGTATTTGGGCTTGGGTGTTAAAATAGAACGATTAACCTTAATATTTCTTTACAAGATTTGATGATGATTGCTCAACAAGAATATGCTCAACGTCGTGAACTTTTGATGTCGAAGATGGGCAAGGGAGTGGCGGTTTTTCGCAGCGCCCCCATGGCGGTAATGCACAATGATGTGGAATATGTGTATCGTCAGGATAGTGATTTTTTCTATTTGACGGGGTTTAATGAGCCTTCAGCGGTGGCTATTCTTGCTCCGAATCATGGTGAGCATCGTTTTATTTTATTTGTACAGCCGAAGGATTTGGCTCAGGAAATTTGGACGGGTTATCGTGCTGGGGTTGAGGGGGCTAAGGAAATGTTTGGGGCTGATGCGGTTTTTCCCATTGAGGAGTTGGATGCTAAGTTGCCTGAATATTTGATAACAGGCGATCGCATTTATTACCATTTAGGAAGGGATCAAGAGTTTAACCAAAAAATCCTCCACCATTGGCAACGGTTGGTGGGTAAATATCCTCGTAATGGTTATGGGCCGAAGGCTATGGAGGATTCTAACTATATTTTACACCCCCTACGGATGGTCAAGAGTGCCACGGAAATTGAAATGCTTCGCAAGGCGGCTTCCATCTCTGCAAAGGCTCACATCAAGGCGAAAGAATTTGCTGCCCCCGGCCGTTATGAGTACGAAGTTCAAGGGGAAATTGAGTATATTTTTCGTTCTTTTGGTTGTGAAGGCCCTGCCTATCCTTCCATCGTTGCCTCGGGCGCTAATGCCTGTGTCTTACATTACATCGAAAATAACCGCCGAATGGAGGAGGGAGATTTACTGCTCATTGATGCGGGGGCTAGTTTTGGCTACTACAATGGCGATATTACCCGTACTTTCCCCATTTCAGGTAATTTTACCCCCGAACAAAAAGCCATCTATGATTTGGTCTTAGAAGCCCAATTAAGTGCGATCGCACAGGTACAACCAGGAAACACCTATAACCAATACCATGATAAAGCCGTAGAAGTATTAGTAGAAGGACTAAAAGAGCTAAAACTACTCCAAGGAGACACCGAAGAAATTATTAAAGAGAACAAATATCAACCCTTTTATATGCACCGTACAGGACACTGGCTAGGGTTAGATGTCCATGACGTAGGGAACTATAAACAAGACCAAGAAAACTGGCAAATCCTGCAAGCAGGAAACGTTCTCACCGTCGAACCGGGGATTTATATCTCTCCCTACATCACCCCCGCCGAAGGACAACCCGAAATTCCCGACCATTGGAAAGGCATTGGCGTAAGAATAGAAGACGATGTACTTATTACCAAAACAGGGAACGAAGTTTTAACCTCCGCCGTAGGCAAATAATAGCGACTTCCCCAAAACTAAAAATATTGTATATCACAGGGGGTTTAACCCCCTTGCCCCCAGTAAATGTTGAACAATTCCTTATGCAAAAATAATTCAAATAGTTAAATACAAAAAAAATAGCAAAAGCCCCATAAATAAAGTCTTGAAAAAAATAAGAAAATAAATTATAGTTTAGAATCCCTAAATACATAAGGTATTCCTCCCTAAAATAAACTTTCACTAATATCTATTGCTTAAAAAAAAAATTGACATTTAAAGCAAATTATAATTTAGTTGGTATAAAAAGTTACAAAACGAAATCAAGAGAATACTTAGGATAATACCTTTGAGAAGGATATTTCATTAAAAACTATTAGGAGAATTTATTAATGGCTAAAACTCCCCAAGAAGTCTTACAAATGATCAAAGACAACGGGATTAAGATGATTGATCTCAAATTTATCGATCTACCCGGTACATGGCAACACTGTACATTTTACTATGATCAAATAGACGAAACCTCTTTTACCGAAGGTGTACCCTTTGACGGTTCTAGTATTCGTGGTTGGAAAGCCATTAATGACTCCGATATGGCAATGGTACCAGATCCCGACACCGCATGGATCGACCCTTTCTACAAAGAGCCTACCCTCAGCATGATTTGTCGTATCAAAGAACCTCGCACAGGGGAATGGTACTCCAGAGATCCCCGTAGCATTGCCTACAAAGCCTTAGACTACCTAGCTTCCACTGGTCTTGGTGATACTGCCTACTTTGGTCCTGAGGCGGAATTTTTCCTCTTTGATGATGTTAGATTCGACCAAACCGAAAACAAAGCATATTATTATGTAGATAGCGTTGAAGGGCGCTGGAACTCTGGTAGGGAAGAGGCAGGGGGTAACTTAGGTTATAAACCCGGTTACAAACAAGGATATTTTCCCGTATCTCCCACCGATACCATGCAAGACATTCGTACGGAAATGTTATTAACCATGGCAGAATGTGGTGTACCCATCGAAAAACATCACCATGAGGTAGCCACTGGGGGACAAAATGAACTAGGTTTCAAATTTGGTACTTTGGTAGAGGCGGCCGATGACTTGATGACTTACAAATATGTCATTAAAAACGTAGCTAAAAAATACGGTATGAGTGCCACTTTCATGCCCAAACCCTTGTTTAACGATAATGGCTCTGGGATGCACACCCACCAATCTATCTGGAATGAAGGTAAGCCTTTATTTGCTGGAGATAAATATGCAGGTTTGAGTGATATGGCTTTATACTACATCGGTGGTATTCTCAAACATGCCCCTGCCCTCCTTGCTTTTACCAACCCCAGCACCAACTCCTATAAGCGTCTTGTACCAGGTTTTGAAGCCCCTGTAAACTTGGCATACTCTCAAGGTAATCGCTCTGCTTCTGTGCGTATTCCTTTGTGTGGAGATAACCCCAAAGCCAAGCGTTTAGAATTCCGTTGTCCTGATGCTACCTGTAATCCTTACCTTGCTTTTGCTGCCATGCTTTGTGCTGGTATTGATGGTATCAAAAATAAAATTGAACCAGGAGAGCCTTTGGATGTGGATATTTATGATTTATCCCCTGAGGAGTTGAGCAAAATTCCTTCTACCCCTGCATCTTTAGAAGGTGCGCTCGAAGCGTTGGAAAAAGATCATGATTTCTTAATCGATAGTGGTGTATTTACCATGGAATTTATCGAAAATTGGATCGAGTATAAGTTAGACACGGAGGTTAACCCCTTACGTCTCCGTCCTCATCCCTATGAGTTCGCTTTATATTATGATGTGTAAAATTCTTTTGGAAATTTAGGTTTTAGGGGGCGTAATTTTAGGTTGCGTCCCTTTTTTTTGCGACTCCCCACCGTTTCACTTTTTCATCAAACCCTAGGAAATAAGCAGAATAAACTCTCTAATAGTGTTCAAAATCCGTTAAATTAGAAAAAAGAGCATAACAAAACTTAAAACTATGACATCATCTTCCATCGCTGTTAGAGAATTACCATTGTTTCCTCTGCCTGAAGTGGTTTTATTCCCGGGGCGCCCGTTACCTCTACATATTTTTGAATTTCGTTATCGTATGATGATGAATACCATTTTAGAGTACGATCGCCGTTTTGGAGTATTAATGATCGATCCGACTAATGGGGAAATTGCGAATATTGGTTGTTGTGCGGAGATTATCCATTTTGAACGTTTACCAGATGATCGCATGAAAGTTCTTACTTTAGGACAACAAAGGTTTAGGGTATTGGAATATGTGAGGGAAAAGCCCTACCGAGTGGGTTTGGTGGAATGGATAGAAGATAAACCAACCCAAGAAAGTTTGCAGGGGAAAGCCGATGAGGTGAAAACTTTACTAACGGATGTGGTTACCCTTTCTGCTAAATTAACGGATCAAAAAATTGAGTTGCCTGAAAATTTACCCACTACCCCCATGGAGTTATCTTACTGGGTGGCAAGTAATTTATATGGTGTGGCAGTAGAGCAACAGGTATTATTAGAAATGCAAGATACTGCGGAGCGTTTACAACGGGAGGCGGATATTTTGGTAACTACTAGGGGAAATTTAGCGGCTCGTACTGCTTTAAAGGATGCTTTTAATTAATGAGATATTTTAACTAAAAATGCTATTAATAAAATTTTGTGAATAGAAATAATTGACTTTGCAAGGTTTAAAAACTAGGATAAAGTTACAAGAATTTGTTTCCTTGTATTCTTCTGATAGTCTTAATTTCTTTGCAAAGTCAAGGTAAAAATATTCTATTATGCTTCGTTTTTTCCTGTTTGAATATATAAAATTAAGAGAAAAACAGTGGGCACAAGTACAAATAGTAGAGTGGCAACAAAACCTAAATCGTTAACTTGCATTTTTTTATTTTTCAGATTTTAAACTAACGGTAACTAGAATATCACAATTTAGCTTTTTAGATTCAATCAAGGGTTACTATCTATGGGTTGTGAATATTAAGAAATATTACGATTGGTGTAAAGAGGCGATCGCCCTTTGGTACTGTAAATCACTATCGGTACCTATTTCAAAATAGTTAATAGGCTCTTGGGATACCACCAAATCAGGGGCAATACCTAGTTTGTTGATGTCCTTATGTTTCGGGGTTTCATATTTAGCTACCGTCACCGCCAATCCAGCCCCATCGGGAAGCTCAAATAAAGATTGAATTAACCCTTTACCGTAGGTTTTTTCCCCCACTAAAACAGCCCTGCCATTATCCTGCAATGCCCCAGCCAAAATTTCACTGGCACTAGCGGTACCTTGGTTAACCAATACCACCAAAGGCGCTTTGGTAATAGGCTCTCCGAGGGCATCATAACTACCCATGGTACCCTGTCTGTTCACCGTATAAACAATGGTACTAGGCTCTAACCATAAACGGGCAATTTCTACCCCCGCTTGTAATAAACCCCCCGGATTGTTCCGTAAATCTAAAATATAACCCTTTACCCCCTGCTTTTCAAAAAGTGCGATCGCATGGGCTAAATCCTTCGTAGCACTGCCACTAAACTGATTCAACCGTAAATAACCCACAGGAAAATCAGGGTTAGAATCATCCAAACGACTCATTACAGAACTCAACGAAAGGCGATCGCGCCTTAAATGATATACATTAATAGTATCCTTATCTTGGGGCTTAATCTCCAAAGTAACCTCCGTACCCACCTTACCCCGAATGCGACTAGCCGCCTCATCCAAAGAAAGAGTATCAGCCCTCACCCCATCAATACTAATCACCTCATCCTTGGGGTGAATACCAGCATCTTCCGCAGGAGAATTAGGCAAAGGAGAAACCACTTCAATATGCTTAGTTTCAGGATTTATACTAATTTGTAAACCAACCCCCGATAGTTCCCCAGAAGTAGTGATTTGTAAATCATGATAGCGCTCAGGGGGCAACAAACGAGTATAAGGATCATCCAACGTTGCCAACATTTCCCGAATCGCCCCATAGGTTTCCTCACGATTCCCTAAAGGTTTTCTTAAAATTTTTTGGCGTAAATTCCACCAATTTTGACCATTAAAAGAATTATCCACATAGGCTTCATTCACCAACCGCCAACATTGAAGTACCAGTTTTTCCTCCTCACTAAACGCATAGGCATTGGGTACTCCCACAATTCCCGACAGTAAAATATAAAAAATAACTAAGCAACAAAGAACAAATTTTTTCATAGTAAATAGTAACAGTAAAAAAAGCTGAAAAATAAAATATTAATATTTTCCGAAAACATCCAAAATACCTTAAGGGTAATCCATCTATTTATTTACCGTCAAAATTTCGACCCCTTCCTTAGTTACCGCAATAGTATGCTCAAACTGAGCCGATAATTTACGATCTTTTGTTACCGCAGTCCAATTATCATCTAATATATCCGATTCCCATGTACCTTCATTAATCATAGGCTCAATGGTAAACACCATCCCCGGACGAATTTTTTTCCCCGTACCCTTTTTGCCATAGTGAGGCACTTGAGGGGCAGTATGAAAAACCCTACCAATACCATGGCCCACAAAATTACGCACCACCGAAAAACCACAACTTTCCGCATACTCTTGGATAGCCGCCCCAATATCCCCGATTCTGCCATTGGGTTTAACCGCATTAATACCACGATATAGACACTCTTCCGTCACCTCCACTAATTTTTTGGTGCTAGGGGAAGGATTACCCACAAAAAAAGTTTTAGAAGTATCCCCATGATAACCGTCTAATTTGGGAGTTACATCGATATTAATAATATCCCCATCTTTCAAGATATGGCTTTTACTAGGGATACCATGACAAATTACCTCATTAACACTGGTACAAATAGATGCAGGAAAAGGAGGATTACCATAGTTTAAAGGTGCGCTGACTGCCCCTTTGGCTTTTGTCCATCTTTCCGCCTCTTCATTAATTTCATAGGTGCTAACCCCCGGTTTAACCATTTTGCCCAAATGTTCTAATAGTTGTGCGGCTAATTTTCCCGCCTGACGCATCTTTTCAATTTCTCGGGAGGATAGAAGCACTATATTTTCGTTACCCATTTAATTTATCTCTTGCTAATTGTAAATAAAACTTAACTATATTCTTATTTTACAGAAGATATGGTAGTTTCAGGATGAGTGGGTTAATTTCAGTTAATTTCGAGGTGTAATATATAATGTCCTAGGTTAAGGTTATTAGTCCATAGCTCATAGTCAATTCTCAGGGATTCGGGAATATTACCCCCAATCATGGTTAAGTTGCGAGTATAGTTACGCATATATATCTTTTGATTGCAAAATTTTTCTTCTTTGGTGTTTAACCAATATCTACTCACTCCATAAACCCCTTTTTCCCAAAAGTGTCGATAGTTTAGTTGGCTTTGATGTTGTTGAGTCATGATAACTCGGTAGGGAGAAATTTCGAGCCAAATCAGGTTTTTTTGGTTGTTTTTGGAAGGAATTGATTGTTGATTATCCCCTGTATGTTTTTCTACCCCATGAAAATCAACGTTTTTGAGGACTAAGTGAAAGGTATCTTCTTGGCGCTGATAAATAGTTGCAATGGTGGTAAGTTGTGCTAATAAATTCAGATTAGTGGATAAATAGGAAATAGAAACGGGGCGATGTTGGGTTAACATGGGGGGCTTATGGTGGTTGATTATTATTATTAATTTTGGCTTTGCTAAATTCTGATGTAACTTTTTTTGCTGTGGCAGATGGTGCTACTGTTTTGACTGCTTAATGATTGTGGTAGTTCAATGATATTTTTGTCATCATCAAGTGATGCTTCTTCTGTCTTCATTATTTTACCTTCAAATCTCAAAGAAATATAAAGAAATAAACCCTTGAATGAAGGGATATTCTACACTAGAGTAGGTTAATATAATTAATTTCGTGAGTTGCCGAGGCAACTTTTTTTTAGTTTCTATGAGTAATAAATCTTTTCAAATATTAATCATTGGTGGGGGGGCAGCAGGAGTTACTGTGGCATCTCAATTGATGAGAAAAAATAGTAGCCTTAAGATTGCTATTGTTGAACCTTCGGAAAATCACTATTATCAACCTGCTTGGACTTTAGTCGGGGGAGGAGAGTATGAGTTTGAGGATACGGTAAAACACGAGGATAAGTTAATTCCCCGTGGGGTAACTTGGATTAAGGATTTTGCGGAAAATGTTGACGCTCAACAAAATCAAGTCACCACTAGAACAGGTCAAGTTTTTAGTTATGATTATTTGGTAGTATGCCCTGGAGTACAAATTAGGTGGGATAGTATTGCTGGTTTTCGGGATACCGTGGGCAAAAATCACGTTACGTCTAATTATGTTAAAGAAGTTGTTGACTATACTTGGGAAACTATTAATAGTTTTAAGGGTGGTACGGCTATTTTCACTTTTCCTGCGGGGGCGATTAAATGTCCGGGGGCCCCTCAAAAAATTATGTACATGGCGGAGGAGACTTTTGCTAAAAATGGGGTTAGGGATAAAACAAACATCATCTATGCCAATGCCACGGGGAAAATGTTTGGTGTGCCTGCCTACTGTAAGCCTTTAGAGGAAATTGTTGAGCGTAAAAATATTGATGTTAGGTATGGTCATAATTTAATTGAGTTAAAGCCAGAGACAAAAGAGGCTGTTTTTGCTGTTGATGGTGGCGAAAATGTGACTATTAAGTATGATATGATCCATGTATCTCCTGCTATGAAAGCTCCTGATTTTATTGGCTCCAGTGCGATCGGCAATGAAGGGGGATGGGTAGATGTCGATGCTTATACCTGTCAACATAACAAATATCCCAACATATTTGCCCTCGGAGATGCTTCTTCTATTCCTACCTCCAAAACCGCTGCTGCCATTCGGAAAGAAGCCCCTGTGGTGGTAAATAATTTACTATCATTAATGGCAAAACAAAACCCCGTTGATAAATATGCTGGTTATGCTTGTTGCCCCCTCATTACTGGGTACGGTAAAACTATCATGGCAGAATTTGACTACACCAAAGAGCCTACCCCTAGTTTTCCTCTCGATCCTACCAAAGAAAGAGCTAGTATGTGGATGGTGAAAAAATATGCTCTACCGTGGATTTATTGGAACAGAATGTTAAAAGGTAAGCCTTTTGAAGCGGATAGTTGGCGTTTCCTGCTCAAGTAATGGATAGTTTGAGCAACCAAGATAATAAATAATAATAAACAGTACCCCCGTCTTTAAGATAAAGATGAGGGTATTTTGAAAAGTCCTATATAACTTGTTCTACTTCAGCAATTTCGGGGATATATTCCCTTAAACGACGCTCGATGCCCATTCTTAAGGTCATGGCAGAACTAGGACAAGAGCCACAAGCTCCCTGTAGTCTTAGTTTTACCGTAGGGCCATCAATTTCCACCAACTCAACGTTACCACCATCAGCCATTAAATAAGGGCGTAAATCATCTAATACTTGTTCTACATTTTCATTGGTCAAAGCTAAAGCCATAAAAATCTCCTTTAATAAAAGTTTCGATCCAATATTCTTTTATGATAACTAATTTACCTGTCCTCTACTTTAAACACCTATTATTAAAGAGGACTATTATTTAGGTAAACGGAGAGGGGGGGATTCGAACCCCCGAAGGGTGTTACCCCTTAACAATTTTCGAGACTGTCGCATTCAACCACTCTGCCACCTCTCCATATCTCAACAAATAATTATAGCAAAAAGTGAAATTATTGGGAACTAAATCTTTAATTAATGGGTCTAAGTAGAAGTGTATATTGTATAATTTGATGGTTTTTTCACAACTATTTTAGTGTTATGCTATCCACTATTATTATGAATAATAATTAATAAAAAAATATGCTAAACAATAACCAAGGCAAAATATTACTGGCAACCATTTTACTATTAACGGCTAGTTTTGTGGCAACTAATCCTAATTTAGATAGAATTTTTACCACTAATAATGCGGTACATGCAGAAAGGGAAACCACTGAGATGAAAGAGTCTGACCATGATCAGTTAGATGAGAGAGTGGTTAATGCTAACCGTGATTTTGCTTTTAAGTTGTTTTCTACTATTAGGGAACAAGATGATAATGGAAATATTTTGATTTCTGCTCCTAGTGTTTCCATTGCTTTAAATTTGTTAAATAATGGTGCTGATGGTGAAACGAGGGAGGAAATTAAAAGGGTTTTAGAGTTACAAGAAATTAGTCTTCCTGAAATCAATCAACAATATAAACTTTTACAAAACTTATTACAGAATCAAGGGGAAAATACTCTTTCTATTAACAATTCCCTTTGGATTCGAGAGGGTTTCCCCATTAAACCAGATTTTTTGGCTCAAAATAGAGAATACTATCAAAGTGAGGTATCGGCATTAGATTTTGATAGCCCTGATGCGGTGGATACGATTAATAACTGGGTGAGTGATGCCACAGAGGAAAAGATTACGAGTATTATTGAATCAATTACCCCTGAAGATGTTCTGTTTTTGATTAATGCGATTTATTTTAATGGTGAATGGCAACAAGCGTTTGAGCCTGAGTTAACCGAAGATATGGACTTTACCCAGTCTAATGGAGAGGTTATCCAACATCCTTTAATGAGTCGGGAAGGAAATTTTGCCTATGGGGAAAATGATGATTTACAAATGATTCGCTTACCCTATGGGGAGTCGGAAGATTTGGCGATGTATGTGGTTTTACCCCAAGAGGACTCTAGCTTAGATGCTATTTTAGAACAGTTGGATGGACAGGTGTGGCAGGAATGGACTGCTAATTTAAGTCGTCAAGATGGGCTAATTCGTTTACCAAAATTTACCCTAGAATATGATATTTCTTTGAATGATGTTCTTCAAAAATTAGGGCTTTCTAAGGCTTTTACTGACCAAGCGAATTTTTCTAATTTAACCGATGAGTCTGTGTTGGTTAATGAGGTAAAACATAAGACTTTTATCGATGTAAATGAGGAGGGTACTGAGGCGGCTGCGGTAACTTCTATTGGGGTTAGGGTTACTTCTTTACCTGTAAATCCTCCTTTTGAAATGTCGGTAAATCGTCCTTTCTTTTATGCGATTCAGGATGAGGCAACGGATACTATTTTATTTATGGGTACTGTGGATAATTTATAAAGTGGGTAGTGGGCAGTGAGCAGTAAATTCCTATTACCCACTACTCATTACTCATTACCCATTACCCATTACTCATTACCCCTATCTCAACGACACCACTTTTTAAGCAACCTCTAAGTAATTTCTGGTTATTTTCAAGATGCGATCGCACGCTTTTCCATCACCAAAAGGATTGATTGCCCCTGCCATTTCTTCATAGCTACTTTTATTGACCAATAATTCTTGGGCAGATTTAAAAATAATATCTGCATCAGTACCGATTAATTTAGCAGTTCCTGCACTCACCGCTTCTGGTCTTTCCGTGGTTTCCCGTAAAACTAAAACAGGTTTTCCTAAACTAGGAGCTTCTTCTTGTAACCCTCCCGAATCAGTTAAAAGGAAAAAACAACGCTTAATTGCCCCTACTAATTCTTGATAATCTAACGGCTCAGTTAAAAATACCCTTTCATGGTCATCAAAAGCCTGTTTGATAGGATTTCTAACCGTAGGATTGCGGTGGAGAGGAAGCAGTATCGCCACATCAGGAAATTGATCTAAGATGAACTGCATACCCTTAATAATCTCCTGTAAAGGTTCGCCCCAATTTTCTCGGCGATGGACAGTGGTTAATAAAACCTTATATTTATCCCAATTTAACCCCTCCACATCACAGGGAGGATTTTTATCAGCCACAGATAATAGAGCATCAATAACCGTGTTGCCCGTATGATGAATTTCTCCCGTTACCCCTGAATTTTTTAAGTTTTCCACCGCTAAGGTAGTGGGAGCAAAATGGAGTTGGGTAATTTGGGAAATCAGACGGCGGTTAGCTTCTTCGGGGAAAGGATTATAAATATTATTGGTGCGTAATCCAGCTTCCACATGACCTACGGGAATTTGTTGATAAAATGAAGCGAGGGCGGCGGCAAAGGCGGTGGTGGTGTCTCCTTGGGCGATTACTAACTGAGGTTGTATTTTCTGAAATATTTTTTCTAACCCTTGTAAACTGCGGTGGGTGATGTCACTGAGGGTTTGCTTGGGTTGCATGATGTCTAAATCTTCATCGGCGGTTAAACCAAAAATGTCCATTACCTGGGCGACCATTTCCCGATGTTGTCCTGTCAAAATCACTTTGGTGTCAAAGTCTGAGGCTTGTTGAAAGGTTTGAATAACGGGAGCAAGTTTGATGGCTTCAGGGCGTGTACCAAGGGTAATGCAGATGGTTTTTTGGGCGGACATTTTAATATCTTCTTCAAATAAAGTCATATTATAAACAAATAGGGCAAGGGGTTTAAACCCCTTGGGGAGAGGAGCAAGAGTTGATAAGGGTAGAATAACCCTTACGTCTTTCCTCTATTGATGTTTCAACCCTTGTTAAGAGAAATAACAATTATACTGGTTGGGCTTGGGGTTGGGCTTGGGGTTGGAATTGGAAGAGAGAATAAACCACGTTACGGCGAATATCAATCATCATTTCCAAGAACATTTCGTACCCTTCTTGTTTGTATTCAATGAGGGGATCTTTTTGTCCGTAACCCCTTAAGCCTACGGCTTCCCTTAATCCATCCATATTTTGTAAATGTTCACGCCAGAGGGTGTCAATTTGTTGGAGGATAAAGAATCTTTCGGCTTGACGCATTAACCCGGGTTGGAGTTGCTCAATTTGATTTTCTTTGAGATCATAGGCTTTGTGGACTTCTTCCCTTAAAAAGGTCTTCATTTCCGTGGGTGTCATGTCTTCTAAGTCCTTGACGGTGACATCTTGAAGCAGATAAATAAATTCTTTGGCTTTATCCACTAAGGCTTCTAAGTTCCACTCATCGGGGGGTAACTCTGGATTGACGTAGGCATCTACGATTTCATCCATGGTTTTTTCGGCGTATTGAATAACTTGATCTTTTAAGTCTTCCCCTTGTAAGACTCGACGACGTTCGGCATAAATAGCCCGTCTTTGGTTGTTCATCACTTCGTCGTATTCAAAGACGCTCTTACGGGCATCATAGTAGAAGGTTTCCACCTTTTTCTGGGCGCCTTCAAGGGAGCGGGTGAGCATTCCAGACTCGATGGGCATATCTTCTTCTACCCTAAAAGCATTCATGAGTCCTGCCACACGATCGCCCCCAAAAATCCGTAATAAATTGTCTTCTAGGCTCAAAAAGAAGCGGGTGGAACCGGGATCGCCCTGTCTTCCTGCTCTACCTCTCAATTGGTTGTCAATACGGCGAGATTCATGTCTTTCTGTACCGATTACGTGTAAACCCCCTGATTGAATTACGTCATCGTGTTCTTTGCCCGTGAGATTTTCGTATTCACCACGAATGAGATTATAGGCTTCCCTGAGTTTGATTAAAACAGGATCTTCGATGGGTGCTTTTTCCGCTGCGATCGCAATTTTTTCCTCAGCATCTAACTCTGATAAAGTCTGAAAACCATAGGTATCCACCGCTAACTTAACAGTTTCTTTCAACTGAGCTTCGGTGTCACTGGATAACTCACAGGGGAAAATATCGGAAGTAGCTTTCCAAGTTTTTGGCTTTTTACCGTTACCATTACCATTAAATCCTTGTCCTTTGGCTTTCTTGCCCGTATCGATACCAGCTACACTAAATTTTAACTGATCATCCTCTGGACGCACCACTTGGGGCATGAAATATTCCCGAATTTTTAACCTTGCCATGTAGTCGGAGTTACCCCCAAGGATAATATCTGTACCACGCCCTGCCATGTTGGTGGCAATGGTAACAGCGCCTTTTCTTCCTGCCTGAGCCACAATTTCCGATTCCCTTTCTACGTTTTCAGGGCGAGCATTGAGCAGGTTATGGGGAATTTTCTTCTCTGCCAACAAAGCGGATAATAGTTCTGATTTCTCTACACTGGTAGTACCTACCAATACGGGGCGCCCCGTTTCGTGCATTTCCGCACACTCTTCCGCCACGGCCTTCCATTTAGCGATTTCATTTTTATAGACTACATCGGCTAAATCATTACGGGAGTTGGGGCGATTGGTGGGTACAATGGTTACTTCCAAATTGTAAACCTTCTCAAATTCTGTTTCCTCGGTTTTAGCAGTACCCGTCATCCCCGATAACTTCTCGTATAACAAGAAGAAATTTTGATAGGTAATACTAGCTAGGGTTTGGGTTTCCCGTTGAATTTCTACCCCTTCCTTGGCTTCCATGGCTTGGTGTAAACCATCGCTCCATCTTCTTCCTGCTAATACCCTTCCTGTAAATTCATCGACAATTACCACCTCATCATTACGTACCATGTAGTTAACGTCACGGGTAAATAATTCTTTAGCTTTGATGGCATTGAAAACGTAGTGCGCCCAAGGATTTTCCTGATCATATAAATCAGCAACTCCCAATAATTCCTCTGCTTTGGCAAAACCTTCATCGGTTAAAAGAACATTTTTGGCTTTTTCGTCCACTTCATAATGTCCGCCATCTCCTTCTTCCTCTTGCTTGATGAGCATTTGGGCAATTTGAGCCGCTTGTTGATATTTTTCTATGGGGCGATCTACTTGTCCCGAAATAATTAGCGGTGTACGGGCTTCATCCACTAAAATAGAATCTACTTCGTCAATGATAGAATAATGGGGCGATCGTTGTACCACCTCCTCAATAGAAGTCGCCATATTATCTCGCAAATAATCAAAGCCCAACTCACTGTTGGTTGCATAGGTGATGTCTGCCAAATAGTTTTTGCGACGCTCCACCGAAGTCATACCACTTTGAATTAAGCCCACCTCTAAACCTAAAAAGCGGTGAATTTGCCCCATCCACTCCGCATCACGACGAGCCAAATAATCGTTAACCGTCACCACATGAACCCCTTTACCCGTCAACCCATTAAGATAAGCTGGTAAAGTTGCCACAAGGGTTTTTCCCTCCCCTGTTTTCATCTCCGCAATTTGCCCTGTGTGCAAGACAATGCCCCCTAAAAGTTGGACATCATAATGACGCATCCCTAAAACCCTTATCCCCGCTTCCCTCACCAAAGCGAAAGCCTCTACCAAAATTTCGTCTAATAAATCGTCTCTTTCTTCCTTGGTTTTGGTTTTGGCAAACATCTCCTTAAAAGAAGCAGTTTTTGCCCTCATTTCATCGTCAGATAAATTTTTAAAATCTTCCTCTAACAGGTTAATCTCGGCAATTAGAGGTTGTAACTTCTTTAATTTCCTTGTGTTAGGATCACCAAATAACTTTTTAAACATACTCTATTTTTATAATTCTTTCCACTCATTCATATATTTCTTAATCATATCATTTTGAGGAAAATACCCCATGTAGGTTAACTACTATCTAGGGTTGACTCAAGGAGTGGGAAAATTTAACAAAGGGGAATCAATTACACGCTAAATTGATGATGGTTTAATAAAACTTTCAACTATTTTTAGCGATGAAAATATATTTTGTTCGTCATGGCATTGCCCAAGAAAGAATCGCAGGGGTAGATAACCCCCAAAGGGCATTAACCCCTAAAGGTATCGTTAAAACTAATCAGGTTGCCCAAAAGTTTAAAAATATAGAAAACCCTTGTAATCTTATTCTGACTAGCCCTTATGTTCGAGCGAAGGAAACGGCCCAAATTTTATTAAACAATAATCTTGCGCCCAAGATGGCAGAAAATAATGCTTTGCTTCCTGATGGTGATATTGAAGTATGGCTTCATTGGTTACAACAGTCGGGCTATACTCAAGGAGATAAACTAATTTTAGTGGGTCATCAACCTGATTTGGGAAACTGGGCAGAAATATTACTATGGGGTAATAGTGAGGGAAAAATTGCCCTAAAAAAAGCAGGAGTAATCGGTATTGAGATTTTAACTATGGATAACCCCGTGGGAAATAGTGAAATATTTTTACTTACCTCTCCAAAGTGGTTGTTATCACCAATTGACAGTTGACGGGTGAAGGTTAACAATGGAATTTAACAAAAGTCCTAGATATTTTAACAGCCGTTTAGTATCTCCTATGACTTATGAGAAACTTAGAATCAGTTATTTTCACTTAATATATTTATTTGTATAAGGTATAAAAATGGCACAACCAGCTTGTGAGTTCAAACCAGGTTTAGAAGGAGTCCCCGTCGCTAAGTCTAGTATTAGCTTTGTGGATGGGAAGGAAGGTATTTTAAAATATAGGGGTATCAATATTGAGGAGTTAGCCGCTAAGAGTACCTTTTTAGAAACTGCTTTTTTATTGATTTGGGGTAGATTACCCAGTAAGGAGGAGTTAGATAGTTTTCAGGTAGATATAAATAACCATAGAAGGATTAAGTATCATATTCGGGATATGATGAAGTGTTTTCCTGAAAGTGGTCATCCCATGGATGCTTTACAAACTTCTGCGGCAGCCCTTGGGTTGTTTTATTCTCGCAGGGCGTTGGATAAGGAGGAGTATATTCGAGATGCGGTGGTGAGAATTTTGGCTAAAATTCCTACCATGGTAGCTGCTTTTTCTCAGATGCGTGAGGGAAATGATTCTGTTAAGCCTAATGATGATCTTAATTATTCGGCTAATTTTTTGTATATGCTCACGGAAAAAGAGCCAGAGCCTTTGGAAGCTCGTATTTTCGATGTGTGTTTGATGCTCCATGCTGAGCATACGATGAATGCTTCTACTTTTTCGGCGATGGTAACATCTTCTACTTTAACTGATCCTTATGCGGTGGTGGCTTCTGCGGTGGGTACTTTAGCAGGACCTCTTCACGGGGGAGCTAATGAGGAGGTTTTAACCATGTTAGAGGAAATTGGCTCGGTGGAAAATGTTCGTCCTTATATTGAGGATTGTATTGAGCATAAGAAAAAAATTATGGGTTTTGGGCATCGGGTATATAAGGTTAAAGATCCTCGTGCTAAGATCTTGCAACAACTTGCGGAGCGTTTATTTGAGCTTACGGGTCATGATGAATATTATGATATTGCGTTGGAGGTGGAAAATGTTGTAGCGGAAAAACTAGGGCATAAGGGAATTTATGCTAATGTGGATTTTTATTCTGGTTTGGTTTACCGTAAGTTGGGTATTAAGCCAGATTTATTTACTCCGATGTTTGCGATTTCCCGGGTGGCTGGTTGGTTAGCCCACTGGAGGGAGCAATTAGCGGTTAATCGTATTTTTAGACCTACTCAGATTTATGTGGGTGAGAAGGATGGGGTTTATACTCCGATGGAAGATCGTTAAATAATCAAGCAACAAGAAGCCCTCGGAATATCCAAGGGCTTTTTATTGTTAAGGATTCCCTAACAGGTTTGGGTGTAACTGCTGGATGAAACTTTTTTATCACTCTCGTGAACGCACCAATGACCAAATTAGAATTACGTTTTAAAGAATTGCTCCAGAACTCAGTTCACTTTCTCCAGATAGGGAACCCAAAGTTTTACTACTCTCAACCATGGGCATCACCTCCTTTCTTCCTGAACGGTTAAACGTTAATGTTTAATTAGTAATAATTTAACATAGCTATTTTAAAAGTGTCAACTTTTTTGAAAAAAATTAGGTTTAAGGGCGATCGCACCTCCTAAACAGAAAAAATGCTAAGCAAAACGAAGACTGAGCACTAACACCTCTTAATTAAGAGAAAATCATGATAAATTAAACATTTTTTTGACTTCACTTAAAGGAATTGAAGGACTGTTTTTTTCCTCTTTTTTTGCTTTTCTTAAATCTTGTAAGTCTTCTAAATCTTCTAATAATTCTTGAATTTTAGTAAATTCCTCATAAGGTAAAACGGCAAACTCTTTATTTCCATTTTTCGTAATAAATTCAGGATGTAATTGGATCATTGCTAAACTCCATTATTAAAAATAAGCCTTACTTCTGTGTTTTATTCTGTAAATTATTATTGTTTGATTTTCTATTTCAAATAATACTCTATAATCTCCAACTCTCAAACGATATTCAGGGGTGAAATTAGTCATTTTTTTAATATCTCCATGCAAATTATTTTTCATAATTTCAACTTTATCAATAATTCTACGTTGAATATTATTTGATAATTTTCCTAAATCTTTAAGAGCTTTTGGTTTAAATTCTACTTCATATTTCACTTTATTTTAATGAACAATATTTTATTCCTCTACAGGCTGTTCTAAATTGAATAAAATCTAAAAAACATCAAAGAAAAATTATATTTTCTAAAAAATTGCCATAAATAGCATCCTTTTTTGAAACACATCTGATAGTTTCTTATAGTCTTGGGCAATTTTAACATTGTTTTTTAAAGATTTACCATTGTCATCTTTTGATAAATTATCTTTAGTTTGCTCCAATATTATTTTTTCTAAATTTGACCATAGTTTTCCATCTACGAATGAAAAAGTATTAGTTTTAGGATTAAAAATATATTGAAGTTCTTTATTAAAATTCTGATTAACTTTTTCTAAGTTGGATGAATATATAGATAAATAATCCAATTCAACATTATAAAAATATTTTTCTACATATTCTTTTGATTTCGTTTCGGTTCCTTGAAATAATACTTTTAAACATTGATAAATATTGGTTGAAGGAAAAGGATCAGTTTCTCCGTCAAATTCAGAAAGAAATCTATCAGAGAATAGATCAGTAGTGTAAAATTGAATTTCTTGTGACATTTTTTATCCTTTCCATACTTGTTCAATATAATTAACAAGTGATTGCATATCACTTAATTTTGATAGATTTTGAATTAACTTTTGTACTTGACCCCTATCATAGTAATTAATATCAACCTCACCTTGGTAAGATCGCTTAAATCTTTCTAGCTCTTGTCTAGTAACATTGGTTATTAAATTTACAGGGAAAACATAATAATAGCCACTCGGTTTTCCTTCTCTTTCCCATCTTTTTTCAACACTTTTAATTGCTGATTTTAAATAAGTTTCATCAATTTCACCACTAGGATCATGAGAAGACTTACACTCCCAGACATAATTTCCTTGTTTGAAAACTTTAGATTCCATATTTCAGTTTTTGTCAAGACAAATTTGTTATGCAACTTTTCTATAATGAGCTTTAACAGTGTAGGTGTTACCTATTTTACTTATTCTTGTATGTTCTTTAACAACTGTAATTCTCCCATCTAATAAATCTTTCATTAAGTTGTTAGCTTTTTGAGAAAGAATCACAAAGTCTGCACCAGGTTCATTACCGCGCAAATTATCCTCATAATCTTCTCCTGGAATCATGCCAAAATCTTTCATCAAATCTTTTACTAAAGATTTAAAATTAGCATCTATGACTTTTCCTTTTTCAAAAGCATCTAGTTTAAGAAATTCAGGAATAGATTGTAATGCTTGAGAAAAGGCATTTTTTACTGATTCAATAGACTGTTTTAAGTAAAACATTGATAACCTTATTTTTTATAAATTACTATTTCAATGATACCCAAAATCAATCGCCTCTTAATCAACTCGATACATTAAATACAAAATCAAAGTTCCTGACCTTGATATGCTTAAAATAGAAAATTATAGAAAAAATAAGCATAAATACTATGACTTGGTTAGAAACATACCATCAACACGTAGAAGAAAGAGCAAAACAGGGCATTCCACCCTTACCCCTCACAGCCGAACAAACATCGCACCTATGCGAAATGTTACAGAATCCCCCAGAGGAATTAAAAGAAGAATTAATGATGCTACTGCGCGATCGCATTCCCCCCGGAGTTGACGAAGCATCGTACGTTAAAGCAGGGTTTTTAACGGCCGTTGCCAAGGGTGAACTAACCTCCCCAATCATCTCCAAACAAGGAGCCGTAAGCCTATTAGGTACTATGATGGGCGGTTATAACGTGCAATCCCTTGTTAGTTTACTTAAATCCCCTGACAGTGACATCGCCTCCGAAGCTGCGATCGCCCTCAGTAAAACCCTGTTGGTATTCGATGCCTTTAACGACGTATTGGAATTGTCAGAAACCAACCCCTACGCCAAACAAGTAATTGACGCATGGGCAGAAGCATCATGGTTTATCAGTAAACCCAAAGTACCCGAAACCATGACCGTCACAGTCTTTAAAGTAGAAGGGGAAACCAACACCGACGACCTATCCCCCGCCCCCCATGCCACCACTCGCCCCGATATTCCCCTCCACGCCCTAGCGATGTTGGAATCAAGGATGCCAGAGGGATTAGAAACCATTGCCAAACTCAAAGAAAAAGGGCATCCCGTCGCCTATGTCGGTGACGTAGTCGGTACAGGTTCATCCCGTAAATCCGCCATCAACTCCGTATTGTGGCACCTAGGGGACGAAATACCCTTCGTACCCAACAAAAAAGCAGGGGGTTATATCCTTGGAGGTAAAATCGCCCCTATTTTCTTCAACACCGCCGAAGACTCTGGGGCATTGCCCATCGAATGTGACGTTAACCAATTCAACACAGGGGATGTCATCACCATTTACCCCTACGAAGGAAAAATCACCAATGAAAACGGTGAAACCCTAACCACCTTCACCATGAAGCCCGAAACCATTTTAGACGAAGTGAGAGCAGGGGGACGTATTCCCTTACTCATTGGTAGGGCTTTGACCGATAAAACCCGTCAGGCATTAGGATTAGAACCTAGTACCCTGTTTGTACGTCCTACCCCCCCCGAAGATAGTGGTAAAGGGTTCACCCTCGCGCAGAAAATGGTCGGTAAAGCCTGTGGCGTAGAAGGCATCCGCCCTGGTACTTCCTGTGAACCCATTATGACTACCGTAGGTTCTCAGGATACCACTGGCCCCATGACAAGGGATGAGTTAAAAGAATTGGCTTGTTTAGGCTTCAACGCCGATTTAACCCTACAAACCTTCTGCCATACCGCCGCCTATCCTAAACCTGTGGACATCAAAACCCATAAGGATTTACCCGACTTTTTCGCTACCCGTGGCGGTGTTGCTCTCAAACCGGGAGATGGCATCATTCACTCTTGGTTAAACCGTATGTTATTACCCGATACCGTGGGTACTGGGGGCGATTCTCATACTCGTTTCCCCTTGGGCATTTCTTTCCCCGCAGGTTCTGGTTTAGTCGCTTTTGCGGCGGCTTTGGGTGCTATGCCTTTGGATATGCCTGAGTCGGTATTGGTTAAGTTTACGGGAGAATTACAACCAGGTGTTACTTTAAGGGACATCGTTAATGCCATTCCTTGGGTAGCTATGCAAGAAGGTAAGTTAACCGCTGGTAAAGGTGATAAAATCAATGTCTTCAATGGTCGTATCATGGAGATGGAAGGTTTACCCGATTTAAAAGTAGAACAGGCTTTCGAGTTAACCGACGCCACCGCCGAGCGTTCTTGTTCTGGTAGTACAATTAAACTAAGTGAGGAGACTGTGGCGGAATATCTGCGCTCTAATGTTAGTTTATTAAAAAATATGATTGCCCGTGGTTATCAAGATCCACGTACTATGTTACGCCGTATTGCCAAGATGGAGGAATGGTTGGCAAATCCTTCTTTGATGTCGGGAGATCCTGATGCGGAATATGCTGATACTATCGTTGTTAATCTTGATGAAATCAAAGAGCCTATTGTAGCCGCCCCCAATGATCCTGATAATGTTAAGCTCATGAGTGAGTGTGCTGGGGATAAGGTAGATGAGGTGTTTATCGGCTCTTGTATGACGAATATAGGACATTACCGAGCGGCTGCGAAAATCCTTGAGGGTGCAGGTACTGTGAAAGGACGTTTATGGATATGTCCTCCGACTCGTATGGATGAACAACAGTTGCGCAATGAGGGAGTTTACGGTGTGTTTGCGGCAGCAGGCGCTCGTACGGAAATGCCAGGTTGTTCTCTTTGTATGGGTAATCAAGCCCGTGTGGAAGATAATGCGACGGTGTTTTCTACTTCTACTCGTAATTTTAATAATCGTATGGGTAAGGGCGCTCGGGTTTATCTCGGTAGTGCGGAGTTGGCTGCGGTATGTGCTTTACTCGGCAAGATTCCCACTGTGGAGGAGTACAGTGCGATCGTTTCTGAGAAAATTGATCCTTTTAAGGATGATTTATACCGTTATTTGAACTTCAATGAAATTGATGGTTTTGAAGACGAAGGGCGCGTTATTGCTTTAGAAGATATGCCGAAAATCGAGGACATTTTAGGTATGCCTGTATAGTCTGTAGGGTGGGCATTGCCCACCTTTTTATAAAAACAATTAACAAAAAATGCCCGCAAAAGATATTTACCATGATGCTATTAAAAATGCTTTAATAAAAGATGGATGGACAATAACAGCTGATCCTTATCCCATTAAATATGAAGAAGTTAAACTACAGGCTGATTTAGCAGGAGAGAAGACTGTTTCAGCATCAAAACAAGGGACTCAAGTAGTAATTGAGATTAAAAGTTTTTTGAGTCGTTCACCAATGCGTGAATTTGAAACTGCATTGGGTCAATATCTAATTTATCGAACTTTTCTTTCTTTAACCCATCCTGACTCTAAAGTTTATTTAGCTGTTGGTGATAGAATTTATGAAAAATTTTTTACACGAATTGCAATTAAATTAATTTTAGAAAAGTATCAAGTTTTATTATTAGTTGTTGATATTAGTAGAGAGGAAATAACTCAATGGAAAAGATAATTCGCTATCAGAATGCTATCAAAAATATTTTAACTCAATATAAAAGGATTTCCGCTCAAGTAGCAGATCCTGATATAGATGAGGTGTTAATGTTCGATGATCAAAGAAGTCAATATCTCTGGTTTAATATCGGCTGGAAAAATGAAAGAAGAGTTAAGGCTATTTCTGTTTATGTTCGTATTAAAAATGAGAAAATTTATATTGAGGAAGATTGGACTGAAGAAGGTATCGCAACAGACTTATTAAGAGAAGGTGTACCAAAAGAGGATATAGTTTTGGCTTTTCATGATCCTGAAAGTCGTAAATATACGGACTTTGCTGTGACTTAAATTATGAATTACATAAACTATAATTTAATATTAATAAGTTAATTATGACAATAAAATCAACACTTAATTCTTTAAAAGTGGATCAATTAAAGTGTATTTATGAGCAAGTTTGTGATTATAATACTACTGATAAATCTTCTTATGAATTTAATCAAATTATATATAATAACTTGAAAGATTATTCTCAAAACTCCTTACAACAAAAAACAGTAAAAGATCAAGAAATATTGTCTCTTTGGAAAGGGGATGTATTAAATATTATCCAGAAGAAGAAAGTAGGGGAAATATTACAAGAAGATAAAGAGAAAATACTAACTTCTCTTACAAGTCTTTCTGTACATGAAAAAGAAGTAGATATTCAATTAGAAGAAATTTGTAGAAATATACTAATTTTGCTTTATAAAAGCTTCTCAGATCAAGAAAGAAAAAGATTTGTAGATACTTTAAAACAAGAGCTTGAACCTTTAAAAGTAGATTTATCAAAAAAAGAGTTTGAAAAAATACTATTTAGCAATACTTCCTTGGGTGCAGTTGGATTGCCATTACTCATAATACCAATTATTGCTAATACAATGCTTAAAAGATTGACTCAAGGTTTTATGGGATGGTTGTTAGTCGAGATTTTAGGACAACAAGCTGCCAAAAAAGCGGTATTAGCCTTTTTAGCAGGACCTATTGGTTGGGGAATTAATATTATTTTAATTATAGGTACCGCTGGATTTGCATTTTTTAAGTACCAGGCTGAAAAAAAGAAGTTAAGATTTATACAAACAATTTTTTCAATTTATAGTTATAGCTATTTTAATCATAGATTCAATAAATAATAAAAAAGAGGCTTGTTACTATGGATTATACATTTCTTGTTAGATTACCCAAACATTTAGAAACTGCCTATAAAGCAGGAAAAATCATTATTACAGATGGAGTAGCAAGAGATATAAGCACAAAAAAAATTGTTGCTCATCTTGAACAAGTAGCACCATTAATTAATAATACAACTTCTGGTTTATCATCAGGAAATCCCTATATTATGGTATCTGGAATGGGAATAGATGCAGCTAAATTGATACAAGGATCAATAACAAATCAAAAATTAGATAAAGTTATTGCTATGGTTCAAAATTTACAAATGTTATCTTATGTCAATATTGCCATAACGGGAATTAACATTGGTGTAAGTATTGTTGGTTTTGCTATTGTTATATCGAAGTTAAATCAAATTGATCATCAATTAATGAATATTACTCATAAATTAGAAGGAATAATTAGAGGTGATATAAAAATTATGATTCGAGAAGTTAGCAACTCGATTAAAGATTCTATTAGTTTGGTTGATAAATTAAGTTATATTCCTTTATCTGAATATTTTGAACATGCAGTAGAAAAACAACTTAATAAAATGGAATCCTTGTTAAATGATCTTATTTCTCGTTTACATGATGATGATATAGTAAATGTTCCTCTACCTTTAATTCAAGCATTATATAATAATTATGCAAATTTATTAAAAGTGTATCTGACAAGTATTTATTTATCGCAGAAAAATATAAAATTTAATGGTATCTCTCAAAGATTAAACTTTTTAAAAGAAACCCAAGAAAAATTAGTTACAGAAAAAATGTTAGAGTATATATATGAAGATATTTTAATTAGTGGACAGCAAAAACTAAGCGAATCAGAAATTGATATAATTCAATATTTATATGAATATGGTTGTCAACAAATACCTAAAAATATTCAAAATCACCATAAAATATTAATTGAAACTCCTATAAATAAATTTCAAGAATGGAAACAGCTAAAAATTGATAATAAAAAATCATTAATATGGATTTCTCATTAAATAAGGGTGATCCCTTTGTTGAGAGTATAGAGTGCGATCTGGTTAAGATGCGATTTTGTTTCAATAAAAGTTCAAATTAAGTCAGAATCAGTTAAATTTGCTTGTTTCATAACAGTTTTTAATAAGCCAATTTTTAAATCTTGATTACCATGAATAGGGATAGAAATACTTTGATTATCTTTTTGATACCGATAATGACTACCTTTAACCCGAACTAAACGCCATCCCTTTTTCTCCAAGATTTTTGCTAATTTTTTCCCTGAGATTGATTTCATACAGTTAATTCTACAACTTTATCTGAGGGGCTAAGATTTTCTGGTTCATCCTCTGCATATAAACTGATAACTTCTTGAAGATTTTCTAAAACTTCCTCAATAGTTTCACCTTGTGTATAGCATCCGTGAAAAATTGGAACTTCTGCCCAATATCCGCCTTCTTGTGCTGTATGAATGATTGCTTTAACTTTCATCTTATTTTATTTGAATGATTGATTATTTTTAGGAATCTGACATTCATTATAGTAAATAACTATTTTTTTAGATCTACTTGTAAAATAGCGATCGCACCTTTGTTGAGGGTATAGAGTGCGATCGCTTCATTATTATTCAGCAAACCCTAATTAACTCATTTTATTGTCTTTTTAAGCTAATTTTTGTTAGCTTACTTATTCTCCCGCAATATTTTATTAGTCTAAACTACAGTTATTTAAACTCTCAAATGTTTAAGCTCCTTTATACGTCACTTTTCAAACAGATTTTTAAGTCCATGGCCAAAAACAATCAATAAAAAATTTTGATTAACCGTAAATTTTAGCTAACTCTTTTCTCACATCTAAAAAAATATCTCGTCTAATGTAAGGATATTCCCCCACCCAAAGTTTATGACGAGGAATATAAACATCCGTAATCTTACCAATGCGCATAAAATCAGGGTCATTAGACAATAATAACCCTTCCACCGCTTGACCACGATTAATAACCTTATGAATTCTTTGTAAAGGACTAGATATAGTCGTCCTAAAACCGCTTTTATCCCCTATTTCCACGTTAATTTTTTTCTGTAAGTTTTCGACAATTATCACCTTACCCAGTTTATTGAGTGCAGAGGCTTCGTTAACTACTTCTTCGCTAACATACACATCCAATACCCTGCCACGCCAAAAACCAACGTACTGATAGCGTCTATATTTACTATTACGCACACTAGCCCAATATACTGGACTCCATAACCAATATAGTCCAGCCGCTACGGTCAAAATTAAAGATATTCCCTGCGCCCCCTTCCCGAAGATTGCTCCTAATAGCCAAAAAATTAATACTCCAATCAGGGATATAAATAAATTTTTTAGTAATGTGGAAAAATTTGCCCAATAATATCGATATTGCGTTCCCGTGGCGATCGCAGGTACCATATCATCAAGAGCTTCTTTTTTTAGGGGAATTAACATAGGTAAATAATGGACAATTGAGAATGAATAATTGACAGTAAAAATTTTAGACTACAAGTATTGTTCTAATGCCTAAACCGAGTGAAGTATTTTTTCATTAACCCCAATAAATCAAGCCAAGAAAAAACCTCTTTTTCTTCCCAATTTCGATTATACTCGACTTTTTTTCCTTTAAAAGCATCAAAAATTTGACCATGGGCAGATAGGGAAAATTCATCGTTGCGATGGGGATAATCTTTTATCCATGTAATGAGCATTTCTAAATTAGTATTCTGAGCCTCTAAACTTTCATATTTATGGCTTTCCCAAGGACGTTGACGGCAATTTTGCACACAGGTATCGATGTCAGGATTAGGAAATATCAATTGATTACCATAGTCACCCACAAAAGAAATTAAATCACCATAGCAACCCTCTATTATCCAATGGTTTTTACCTTGAATAAAATTCAAAATATCTCCATAACTATCCTCTAAACTTCGTCTTTGGGGGTTTAATCCAGACTCCCAAGCAATGGTATCTAAATCGAGAAAAGGAATATGGTAGGTTGCTACAATTTTTTTTGCTAAAGTAGATTTTCCTGAACTAGAATTGCCGAGAATTATAATTTTATTTGCCATAAAAAAAGGGAGACAATGTGCCTCCCCTAATTCATCAATTAGACAGCTTCAAAATCTAAAGCGTCAATAATGGTTTTGTTATAAATAATGCGTCCGGGGGTAGTGTGGACATACTGGGCAATGATTTCACCCTCGGCAGTTTCGCGCACTTTGCGATCGCCATAATACTTCCAACAACTACCATCACCCAATTCCTCAACCTTTTCAGGAGTATCATCAGGGCGACTACCATCAACCACCCCATCAAAACGTACCCATACATAGGCGTGTAAATCAATTAACCCTTGCTCATAGGCTCTAAAAGCATCCTCAAGGTTAGCATAATAACTATCAGCGCCCTTAGTTGCCGCAGGATTTTCCGCCGTGAGGTAATAACAACCCAATACCATATCCTGAGAAGGAGCGATAATTGGTTTACCCGTAGCAGGGGAAAGGATATTATGACAAGCCATCATCAACAAACGAGCTTCCGCTTGGGCTTCAATGGAAAGGGGTACGTGTACCGCCATTTGGTCCCCGTCAAAGTCAGCGTTGAAAGGAGGACACACAAGGGGATGGAGTTGAATCGCTCTACCCTCTACCAATACAGGCTCAAAGGCTTGGATACCCAAACGGTGGAGAGTCGGCGCACGGTTTAGTAAAACAGGGTGTCCCGTGATAACTTCTTCTAATACTTTCCAGATGCTAGGATCACCTTTGATAATCATTTTCTTAGCCGCCTTGATATTACTAACAATACCAATACGGATGAGACGGTTAATTACAAAGGGTTGGAAAAGTTCGATCGCCATTTCCCTAGGCAAACCGCACTGATAAATCTGTAAACTAGGACCTACTACAATTACCGAACGTCCAGAGTAGTCAACCCGTTTACCCAAGAGGTTTTGACGGAAACGACCTTGTTTTCCTTCGATAATATCAGAAAGGGATTTGAGGGGGCGATTATTCCCACCTACCACCGTACGCCCTCTACGTCCATTATCAATGAGAGCATCCACTGCCTCTTGTAACATCCGTTTTTCGTTACGGATAATAATTTCAGGGGCAAGGATTTCTTGAAGACGTTTCAAACGATTATTACGGTTAATTACACGACGGTATAAATCGTTAAGGTCAGAGGTAGCAAAACGACCACCATCCAACTGCACCATGGGGCGCAAATCAGGGGGAATGACGGGAATTACACTTAAAACCATCCATTCAGGTTTTGAGCCTGTGGCAATAAAGTTATCAATTAAGCGTAATCTTTTAATCAACTTCGCTCTTTTTTGACCCTTACTGTTGCTTATATCTTCCCTTAATTTATCCGCTTCTTCTTCTAGTTGAATTTCTTGTAATAAACGCTCTACCGCCTCAGCGCCAATACCGACTTCAATATCTTCTAATTCTGAATCCTCGGCATAAATTTGCTCCTCAATTTCCATCCATTGATCTTCACTGAGCAATTGACGGTTACTCAAGTTACTGGCATTACCGGGGTTTAGCACCACATAGGAGTTAAAATATACTACCTGTTCCACGTCCCGCAGGGGCATATCAAGGAGAATACTTAGATAACTAGGAATCCCTTTTAAGTACCATACATGGGTAACGGGGGCTGCTAATTTGAGGTAGCCCATACGATGACGGCGCACCCTAGACTCTGTAACTTCAACCCCACAACGTTCGCAAACAATGCCTCTATGACGTACTCTTTTATATTTGCCACAATGACATTCCCAATCTTTGGAAGGACCAAAAATTTTCTCACAAAATAAGCCGTCCATTTCGGGCTTAAGGGTACGATAGTTAATGGTTTCTGGGGTTGTTACTTCACCGACTACAATACCATTGGGTAAGGTGCGCTCGCCCCATTCTCTAATTCTTTCGGGGGAGGCGATGCCGATTTTAACGTAGTCAAACTGTCTTGTTTGTTGCTTTGTCATGCTATTGTAATGAGCTAAACCTTTTCTATATAATCAATCAATAATGTATCCGCAATTATCCGAGGGCTTGTTATTTTTTTACATTGGGCGATAATTGGTCAGAGGATATATTATACTATAATATTTAGCAAATATTTTCGGTAGTATTACCCTAGGGTATTTTAAACGGAACGATTCCAATGGGAATTAGCTAATACAGTGTAAACGATCGCAAACATTCCCAACACTGCAAGGGCAACAGAAAAGCCAATCATCTGGCTATCAAGAATATTAGTAGCTTGTTGAGTAAGCAAATCATAGTTAATGCTAAATTTAGCGGCAGCCATCCCCGTGTAGTGCATTGATAGCACAGCAACCCCCATGACTAAAGAAGCACTGGTTTTTTTGATGTTATATAAAGCATCTTTTTTCCCCGTCCTTAATCCAATTACGATTTTTATAGCCGCAAAGGAAGCTACGATCGCAATTAGCACTGATAAGATAAATAAAGTAGGATCATAACTCACATCCGCCGCCACCCTCATAGCTGCCATACCAATATAGTGCATTCCCGCAATGGCTGCCCCCATAGTAATAGCCCCTGCCCCAATGGTTTTATTTGTTACCAAAGGCTGAGTGATAATATACAAACCCTGAATACAGCCCAACACCGCCGCAAACAAAGAAACTAGCACAATCAGAAAATCATAACTAATTTTCGCTTCAATGGAAAAAGCAGTCATAGCGATAAAGTGCATTCCCCAAATACCCATGCCCATAGTAACAGCACTAATGAGCAACCAACTCCAACGCTCCAAACCCTTGTTAAAAGTCACTTCTTGAGACATTTCTATGGTGAAATATCCAGCCCCTACCGCAATGATAGCCGAGAGAATAACGAGGGGAATATCGTAAGTTACATTCATGATTATTTGCTAAATTTTTATTAAAGAATTAAATATTTTAAAATTTACTGATTTACCTCAGAATACTGAGTTTGTAGATGTTTATTGACAATTTTTAATAACTCTACTTGAGAAAAAGGCTTAGGTAAAAAATCCCTTGCCCCAATACTCTTCATTTTGTCAGAGTCCAACATTTTATGGTTGCCACTCACAATAATAATAGGAACATTTTGAAACATGGAACTACTCTTGAGAATTTGAGAAAGACGATTACCATTAATCTTTGGCATAGATAAATCCATCAAGATTAAATCAGGTTTACTTTCAAAAAGATAAGAAAGAGACTCCATGGGATTTTCCACCGTAACCACCTCAAAATAATCCCCCTGTAGATAGCCCTTAATAGTGTCTAACATCGTCACACTATCATCAATACAAATAATTTTATATTTACCCTCCTTGGATGAAGAATCAACAGGGGAAGAAAATTCATTATTGGCAATAACTTCTTTTTTTTGTGATGGTGTCGCCTCCTGCGTTACTTTTTCTTTTGTAGAAGACACACTAGGCAAATTATCATAGGGGTAAATCGCTGGTTGTAAACGGACAATGCCACCCTGAATATAAGGGGCTAATAAACTGATAACTTTTAACTCATCCTGCTTTAAAACAGTAGCAATATCTCTGATGGTAGTATTACTTTTCACTATTTTTGATAGCTGTGTTAATACCCTTGCAGATAATTTTCCTTGGGGTACTCTTTTCTGAGCATCATTGACATTGATAAAAACAGGACGTTGATAAGGGGAGGATACCACCCTAGAAACCTTTTGCCATAATTGATGACGGAGACGCACAGATTTAACCATAGCTGATATGTCCATAGCACTGTCGCCTATGACATTTTTGAGGTTAGATAGTTCTGTTTTTTCTAATTTTTGCCGACGATATTCCCCTTCTTTCAACCAGAGAAAAGACTCTAGGGCATCCTGAGTTAATTCTTTGATAAGACTATTTTTATCTTCATTATTAATTAATTGTTTTTGGAATAGTAAGTGTACTACCTGTATCAGTTTTGAGTTATTAATGCTTTGTTTTGTTTTGAGAGCATTAACAATTTTTGTGGCAACTTGAGGATTCGTACGACTTAAATAATATTCTAAGGTCTTTAGTGATTGTAAGGAATGATCCGCATATTGCAATGTGCCATCAATGTAATAAAGATTCCATGTTACAAAATTTGAGACTATCTCTACATGGGCAGTTAGCCTATTTTTATAAAAATATTGAAGAATATTAAAAGGATTAAATATTAGTTTTTTGTTACTATCTTGGTTATTCATTTTATATTTTAACTTAGATAATTGGTGAGTGATTAATGTGTTTATTTTGTATTACATTAACTTACTTTTATCGGTGGATGTAACAATGTTAAATTATTTGTAAAGAAATAGTTTGTTTTTAATGTAAAGTTTTTATAAAGTATTAGAAATAAGGTTGATGAAATAAATATTTAAAATGTTTAAACTTGTTCATGTTTATTAATATTCATAATAGTCCACTAAAGATAATTTACATTTACTACTCTTTCGATAGTTTTAAGTAATTCCTCCTCATTGTAGGGTTTAGAAAAATAGCCATCAGCACCTAAGTTAAAAGCTAATTTTTTATGTTTTTCATTACTTCGAGAAGTAAGCATGATGATGGGCAAAGACTTAAATTGAGATTTGCCTTTGATTTCTTCTAATACTCCATAACCATCAAGACGGGGCATTTCGATGTCACAGATAACAGCCTGAACAGAAATTTCTCCGAGTAGTTTATCCACCGCCTCTTGTCCATCTTTTGCTTGTTCTACTTGATAACCTGCTTTTTCGAGGGTAGCCCCAAGATAACGGCGCACGTTAATAGAATCATCGACAATGAGGATAGTATTTTCCCGATCGCCCTTAAAATCTTTATAGTAATTATGGGAAAACATTAGAGGGCGTGGTTCAATGATGGACTGTTGTTCTAGGGCATCTTGAAGCATCACCACAGGATCGATTAAAGGTAGTACCCGCCCATCCCCCAAAATGAGGGAACTAATGAAACCAAGGGGCAACCGTAAATGGGTTTCAATGGGGCGAATAGTCACCTCCTGCTCACCCCAATAACGCTCGAGGTGGATAGCCCCACAGTTATTATTTTCCCCCACAATCAATAATGTGGGCTGATCAATTACAGGATAACCCCCCATTTCAAAAGGTTTGGAAGGACGATTAAAAACTAAAGAATCTTCAAGGTGAACCACGGGAATATCTTTATTTTGCCATGTCACTTGTTTTTGCCCATGGGATGCCGTTTTAATAATTTCCCTGACGCTGTTTACGGGTACCGCAAACACCATTTGACTGGTTTCCACCAACATTACCCGAAGAATGGAAAGATTAAAAGGTAAAGAAAGGGTAAAAGTAGTGCCTTGCCCCACGGTGCTATCAGCATGGATTTCTCCCTGTAACTCCTCCACATTAGATCGTACTATATCCATTCCTACCCCTCTTCCTGATAAATCAGTCACTTCCGAGGCAGTAGAAAAACCCGGTTTAAAAATATAATCGATAATTTGAGAAGGTTTCATCTTGGCAATCTCTGCCCGACTAATGCCCATTTTTAAAAGTCGTTGGCTAATCTTGTCTAAAGAAATTCCTGCCCCATCATCTTGGATAGTAATAATAATTTTTGTACCACGGTTAAAGGCGCTCAGGGTAATGGTGCCTTGGGGTGGTTTTCCTGATGAGATGCGGGTTTGAGAATCTTCGATACCATGATCAAAGGCATTGCGTAAAAGGTGCATCAGGGGAGCGTTGAGGGCTTCAATAAAAGTGCGATCGAGTAAAGTAGTTTCCCCCTCAATCTTAAGATTAACTTTTTTGCCAAACTGCATTCCCAAATCTCGGATATAGCGAGGGAAACCCCTCACCAAATCAGCAAAGGGACGCATCTGGATGCGAGTGGCATTTTTTTGCAAAGATTCCATGGTGTGGTTTAATTCTTGCAAAGATTGGTTAAGATCCCCAATACTAAAGTTAATATCGGTGCTAACCTCCTTTAGCTGTACGATGGTTTCGATTTGTTCTTGGGAAATAACGTGTAAGTCGCTATAACGATCCATTTCGAGGGTGTCAAAGTCTTCTAGGGTAGCTTTAGTCAGTAAAGAATTTTCATCGAAAGATTTGATTACCGTGGAGTCTTGCTGATTAATCCACCCCTCCGAAGAGGCTCGATCATACCAATCCCTCAATTCCTTGTTAGAGCGCTCTAGTTGAGTCATGCGCCGTTGCATCAACTCCCCAAAATTTTGGATTTGTTCGAGGCGTAAATTGAGGCGGTTTCGCTCGAGGATTAGTTTACCAAAAAGACTATTAAATTTTGACAACTGATCAACTGGCACTTTCACCATTTTCCCTGTTTGGGGAGCAGTCTTGATAATTTGAGGCTCAGGACTAGGAATAAATTCTTCTTCGGTGTCGGAGGAAATTTCGGCAAAGGTATTTTCGATGGCTTCTTCGATTTCTTGCCCAAGGTCTTCTAAGGTTTGTAAGTCGGGGGAAAGTTCTTTTAGGGATGATAAAATCTCGTCTTCTGGCGCTAAATCAAAATCTATGGTTTCATCAAGGGCGTTACTGATAGAGGATAGGAGATCATCATCATTTTCGAGGGATAAATCAAAGTTGATCGTTTCATCGAGGGCATTACCCAGAGAAAGTAAATCTTCTTCTTCTAAATCTAGGTCAAAGTTTTCTAAATTTAGTTCCTCGGTGATGGAATTATTTTGTGTGGGTGAACTTTCCAAATCCCACGGTAGTTTATCCAGATTCCCCCGCATTACTAGCCCGTGCGATCGCCTCCAAACCGTTAACGCTTCCTGAGCCAGATTTACAATACCATCCTCCCCCATGGGGTGCTGGGAAGCAGATCCTGCTAAGATCGCCCTTTGTTTGATAGATTCTGATAAATTGATCACTGGCTCTAAATCCGCCATCCGAGCAAACATCAAAATTTTTTCCGCCGTCATCACCACTTCAGAGGACAACTTTTCAGGGGATGAATTATTGATCTGATGTTCCAAATCATCGAGGATACCATCAACCCCCTCCTCAAACATCTGTAACTCCCCACTGCTTTCCTCATCCTGCTGTTTAAGTAATAAATCCTCATCCCCATCCTGTAATTCCCCTAAATGTTTCTTTAAACCCTCAAAAATGGGGGAAACTTCCTTTTCTAGCCACCCTTGAGAAACTTCTACTCCCTCTAAATAATTATTTTTAATCACCACCATGGCATCCACTGCCCTTAAGAGCAAATTTTCCACATCCAAGGAAATCTGCCTAGAGTGATGATGCACCCGCAACACCTTCAAAAAATCCTCTAGGCGGTGGGCTACCTGACTTAATGCCATAAACCCCATCATTCCAGCCCCCCCTTTTACTGAGTGAACCTCCCGCAAAATCAAATCTAGTTTTTCCGCTTCGGCAATGGCTGCACTAATATCTAATACATTACTTTCAACGGTGTTAAAACAGTCTTGGGCTTCGTCTAAAAAATTGAGTTTAATTTGATCTTGATTCATGGTTTTGGGGGATAGGCAATGGGCAATGGGCAACAGGCAATGGGCAATCAATTATTGGTTACTCATTAACCTTGAATTGTTCTACCGCTGACTCTAGTTGTTTGGCGATGGTGGCGGTATCTTTGATAGATTGAGCGATTTTTTCGGAGGAAAATGATCTTTGTTCCGATTGCTGGGCGATTTGTTCCATCAATTCGGTAACAAGACGGGAGGTTTGAGCTTGAGATACGGTAGATTGGGAAATATTTTGCATTAATTCATTGATTCGTTGCGATCGCTCTAATACCCTTTCTAACCGTTGCTTGGTGGATTCCACTAGGCGAGTAGTATTGACCACCTGAGAAGTTCCCGATTCCATGGCGATGGTGACATCTTGGGTTTCCCGCTGAATTTCCGACACCAGTTGCGTAATTTGTTTGGTGGCCGCCGCCGATTGCTCCGCCAAAGCCCCTACCTGCTCCGCTACCACGGTAAAACCCTGTCCTTGTTCCCCTGCCCGACTGGCTTCCACACTGGCGTTAATGGCTAAAAGATTGGTCTTGAGGGCAATTTCTTCGATTAAGGATACTACCTGAGAAATATTCTGGGATGATTCCCCCAACCGTTTCATTTTCTTGGCGGTTTCTCCCACGTTGGTACGAAGGCTGACAATACTTTCTACGGTTTTATCCATGGCATCAGATCCTTTTTTGGTTACTTCGTAGGCATCATCGGCAAGGGTTGCCGCCTGACTAGCATTGGCTGCCACTTCTTCGATGGAATAGGACATTTTCTGTACCGATGCGAGGGTTTTGTTGGTTTGCTCTACTTCTTTTAGACTTTCGACGGTTAATTCTTGAATGGAGTGTTCATTTTCCCCTAGGGAGGTTACTACTTTTGTACTGGATTGTTTTACCTGTAGGGCAATGTCTTGTAAGCTATCGAGAATACCGTTACATAAATCCGCCACGGTACTCATTTCCATGGAATCTAAACTAGCTCTTACGGTTAAATCCCCATCCATGGCGTATTGTAATTCGTTTAAGAGGTTAAAGATTCCCATTTCTAGCTTTTCTTTTTCCTGTCTTTGTTCCAGTGCGATCGCCTCTTGCTCTTTAATCAAATCTTTTACCCTACTTACCAAGGCATTGAAGTTGTCGGCGAGGGTACGACTTTCCAATGTACCTTCAGGAATTGCTCTAGTGTCTAAATCCCCTTGGGCTACTTGTTGAGCTTTTTGGGTTAGGTTGGTTAACGGCTCGGAAAAAGTTTGGGCTAATAAAATAATATTACCCACCGCCAAAGCACCCAAGAAAAGAGCAATGGTAAGGAAAACAATAATTACCTGTCCTCCCAATTGACTAACATCTGCATTATCCACCGATGCGATCGCCAAGAAGTTACTATCAGGAATCAACGTAAAATTAAAATATCGATTTTGATATTCCAAAGTCAAAATACTAGCATTTCCCCCCTCAGGACTCACCAAATTAGTCTTACTAAGCCCATCCACCACTCGAACAGAAGATAAAATACTTTGTACATCATCATTTAATATCCCCTGTGCAAAAATTCTTCCCACATCCGCAACGGTATTGCCCCCCACCACCTGCTCAAGATTTACTCCTTCATTACCACCCACGCCGTTAACTACTTCCCCCGTACTACTATCGATAATTTGCACTACCTGAGAGCCAGTTACTTGAAACCGCAAAGAAGTTTCTAAAGCATTATCAATGGCATCTAAGACTGTGTCTTGATTCTCAGCTATGTCGGAATTTTCCAAAAAAACCTGACTTGTTTCCCTCGTTACCACCGCAATTTGTTCTACTTGCCCTTGCTGTTTCTGCTGCTCTTGATAACGGGTGAAGTTAATCCCAATGGCACTTACCACTATCAAGGGAATTAGGGTTGTAGGCACAATGGTAAGGAGTAAACGCTCTCGTAGGGTTCCTCCCCCTTGTTTTTCGGGGCTTTTGGGTTCAGGTTTAGGTTGTGTCCCTACCACCTCAGGAGAAGAGGATAGTAATTCAGGAGAAACATTAAGGGAAGGTTGTTGGGAGGTCATGACAATAAAAGATAATGGACAATAAATAATAAAATCTTAAAAGAAAAAAATAAAATTCTTTATTCAAATAATACTTTAATTTCTTATTATAATTAAATATTTAATCAAACATAGTCACGGAAAGTTATATTTTGACTGTTATGTTTATTTTATTTTGGAGGTATTTTTATGTAAAAAAAATTAAAAAGTAGCTTTTACAATGGCATCAAGATTTAATAGTGCAAGGGGTTTTTCGTTTTCTTTTTCTATCCATCCCTGTAAGTAAGGAGTGAGGCTAAACCAATGACCTATCCTTTCTCTGTCTAATCGGTTTTGTATCTCCCCTAAACTGTAAATATTCTCCGTATCCATTCTGGTAATTCCCTCAATTTGATTTACCGCTAATCCCAAAAATATATCCCTGTCAACGGAGTATTGGGGCAAAAAAGGAGCTACAGAAATTACGATCACATGATATTGTCTCGAGTAGGTAGGTAAAGGGGAAAAACCCATGATTTGAGGTAAATCCACCACAGAAAAAACCTTTTCCCTAGAAGTCATTAAACCCATCACAAAAGCAGACATCTGAGGAAGAGGAGTAATATGATTTCCCTCTAAGAGTAAAGATTCTCTCACATATTCCATGGGAATCAAAAAAGTGTCACTTATACCCAAACGACAACGTAGATATAGATTACCCGTTACAGCACTGCGTTGAAATAATTGGGGTAATAATTCCTGTAGTTTGGTAAATGAAGAAGTGTTTAAAGACATGGTTTTAAATAAGTGCGTTTTTTACTGCATCCACGATTTGCTCTTTGGTACAAGGCTTAACTACATAGGCTTTTACCCCTTGTTTCTCTGCCCACATACGATCTACTGCAGCATTTTTAGCGGTACAGGCAACCACGGGAATATTTGCAGTATCAGGGTTTTTTCTGAGTTGACGACACAAATCTAATCCTCCCATATTAGGCATCATCCAATCGGTGACAATGGCATCGGGTTTTACTTCTATGACTCTGGAGAGGGCTTCTTTTCCATCATTGGCTGTGGTTACTACATAACCAGCGGATGTTAGGTAGTCATTGAGTAAATCTAGTTCCGATTTGAGGTCATCTACTAATAAAATGCTTGGCATAGTATATCTTTGTTTATGAGTTAGTATAATTTATTACTCATTGTAGTAATTTTTATTCAAAATAGGGTAATTTTTATAATAAAAATTTAATAAAGAACAAAAATACGTAAGTATTAATTAGCACTAAAAATTTATTTTCTTGGATAAAAAACTGTCAAATCTACGCAAAAAAAAACAGTGAATGTTTAACCTACTTAGGTAAAAATATTAAGATTAATAAATGGTGTTATTCTATGTTCCGTGGTTCAAAATAAATTCGGCAATGGTTAAATCCATGGGAGTGGTAACTTTTAAATTAGTTTCTTCCCCTTCCACTATTTGCACGGAATAACCACATCTTTCGAGGAGGGCGGCATCGTCTGTCACTTCCCATCCCAATGCTAATCCTTGATTGTGGCATTGTTTTAATAGTTGAACATCGAATCCTTGGGGAGTTTGAGCGGCCCATAAATAGTCACGGTGGGGGCTATCTATGACTGTTTTATTTTCATCCACTACTTTAATGGTATCTTTTACGGGAATAGCGGCAATTAATCCTTGGCAATTATCCAATGCTTTGGCACAACGGTTAAATAATTCTGGGGTAGCTAAACACCTTGCCCCATCGTGGATTAATACTTTTTGGGCATGGTTTGGTAAGGCTTGTAAACCGTTATAGACTGATTGTTGTCTAGTGTCTCCCCCTTTTATGAGGGTAACGGGTTTGGTGAGGGATAGTTGTTCGATAATTTGGGTAAATTCTTCAAAGTCGTAGGGTTGCCCCATTATGCCTATCCACTCGATTGCTGAGGATTTTTCAGCGTTGATTAATGTCCATGCCAACAGGGGCTTATTTTGTAGTTTTAATAGTAGTTTGTTACCTTTTGCACCCATTCTTTTGCCTACACCTGCGGCGGGAATTAATAAAAACATGGTCAGAGTTTTGATAAAATTACTTGTTGATTGAGGAGTAATACTAAATCTGATTGATAAACTGTGCTTTGTTTATGGGCAATGGGCTTAAGCCGATTGTTCGTTTTATTAGTATACTTTTCTTTACGGATTCAGTATAAAAACTGATTTTTCACTTCATTTATTGTCGATTGTCCATGATCAATTGTCAATTTACCTTTATTTTCTATGGTTTTTTATGAATGATTCTTTGGGGCAACATTTACAAAAATCTCTTAACACCATTAAAAAGGCTCAGTGGTATCGTCAGGAACAACGGATAACTGATTTACGGGGTTATACTATCACCATTGATGGTCAAGAGTTGATTAATTTTGCTAGTAATGATTATTTAGGATTAGCCACAGATATTCGCCTTAAACAAGCGGTAATGGACGCTATGGAGCGTTATGGAATGGGTAGCACTGGATCTAGGTTATTAAGTGGTCATAGGAGCCTTCATGATGATTTAGAAAGGGCGATCGCCTCTTTGAAACAAACCCCAAAAGCCCTTGTGTTTAGTTCGGGATATTTGGCAAATTTAGGTACTATTGCCGCCCTTGTGGGAAAAAAAGATCTCATTTTAGGGGATGAGTATAACCATTCTAGTCTTAAAAATGGAGCTAAATTAAGTCAAGCCCATACCATGGAATATCAGCATCTGCATTGTGATGATTTAATAGATAAGTTGTCTAAAGTGCGATCGCACCATCGCCATTGTTTAATTATCACCGATAGTGTTTTTAGTATGGATGGAGACATTGCCCCCCTACCCCTACTGTTAGATATTGCCGAAAAATTTGACTGTTGGTTAATGGTGGATGAAGCCCACGGCACAGGAGTAATGGGCAAAAATGGAGCTGGATGTTTAGAACATTTTGAGCTTAAAAGTGAGCGTATTATTCAAATTGGTACCCTTAGTAAAGCCATCGGTAGCTTGGGGGGGTATGTGGCAGGGAGTGAAGTATTAATCGATTTTTTACGTAACCGTTGCCCCACTTGGATTTATACCACCGCCCTTTCCGTAGCGGACACCGCCGCTGCCCTAACAGGCATTAACATCATTGCCACCGAAGCCCATCGTCGTCATAACCTGTGGACTAATATTAATTTATTCAAAAAATTATGTAACCAAGCTCATTTACCTCTTTTGCCCTCAGATTCCGCCATTTTATGTTTGCCCCTCAAGGATGCTTCCCAAGCCCTCAAAATGTCATCCAAAATGAAAGATTCAGGTTTTTATATTCCAGCGATTCGCCCCCCCACTGTACCCACTAGCCGATTACGTCTTTCTTTGATGGCAACCCATGAAATAAAACATTTGCAAAAATTAGTAAAAATAATAACCCGAGAATAAGTTAAACAATCCATAACTCATGGTTCATAATTTACAATTCTTTATGGTATGATGCTTAAAAGGTTGTTGAGAAAAGTTAAACCCTAGACTCAATGAGCATTTTAAAAAATACAAACATCTAACTCTAGCCACACGGGCATGGTTTGGTTGCAAAAATTATTCACAAAAACAAACAACGACGATAACTCTAGCCCTAACAATGATAATAGGGACTGGGTAACGCTAAATCCTGATAAATTTGGTAATAGCCAAATATACTTTAGCACCCATGAGGAAATTGATTTATATGAATTAGAAGAACTATGCGACTCTGTGGGTTGGGCTAGGCGCCCCCTTCGTAAGGTAAAAAAAGCCCTCGAACACAGTTATCTAGTAGTTTCGGCTTGGGAAATTCGAGGCAACAAAAAAGCCATGATTGGTTTTGCCCGAGCAACTTCTGACCACGCTTTTAATGCAACTATTTGGGATGTGGTAATTCACCCTCGCTTTCAAAACAAGGGATTGGGTAAGGTTTTAATGCAATATATGATTCGTAAGTTGCGTAGTGATGACATTAGCAATGTTACTTTATTTGCAGACCCTCAAGTGGTAGAATTTTACCGCCGTTTAGGTTTTATTTTAGATCCTGAAGGCATCAAGGGGATGTTTTGGTACCCTGATTAATGTCTTCTTATTTTTTCATGTCTTTTAATTCTTGATCAACTTCCCATTGACGAAACTTTTCTTCGAGGGGGTCTAGGTTGTCGGTGTAGCTAGAATATGGGGGAGAAGATGAATTATAGTAGTTAGGGGTATTGTAAGGATTTTGAACCTCTTTCATTTTGTCTTGAATTTCTTTTTGCTTCTGTTCAATGGAGGTAAGAATTTCTTTCGATTCAGCTATTTTTCTTTTGGTATCTTCCATTTTTTCCCAAGCTATTTTTCCTTGTTGAAGAAGGCTTATTTCTCTCATTTCAGCTTGTTGGGCTAAATCATAACGTCCTGATTGTCTTGCTTTTTCGATGCGAGGATGCCATTTTTGAATTTCTTTGCCTAAATCGGTAATTTCCTGTTCTAGTTTTTGCAGTTCTGCTTTTAGTTTTAAAATGAGTCGAATGGTTTCTTTTTCTTGGGCTATTAACTCTTCTGATAAAACTTCTAGTTTAAGTTTAGGATTGCTATTTAAAAATTCTTCTAATCGAGACTCTAAAAAGTTGCTAAAATCTTCAAAAATTCCCATGGCTTTACCTTAATTAATGGTTAGATTACCAATTACGATAACACATGGAGAGAGGGCTATTCCTTCTGTTTTCTGTAGTATATTATCTAATGTTCCTCGCCATATCTGTTGATTATTTCTTCCTGCATTTTTTATAATTGTGATGGGAAAATCTTGAGTGCGATCGCGCAGCGCCATTTCATGACGATACTTTAGCAAATTATTAATAATAATAGGTAGATTTTTAGCTCCCATCAAAATAACGAGGGTATCTATTTGAGCAAGGACTTTCCAATTAAGGGAGTCGGGATTATGTCCACTGATAACGGCAAAATGCTGACTATTATTTTTTTCCGTCAAACTCAATCCGGCTAATAAAGGAGCGGCTAAAATGGATGATACTCCCGGTACTAACTCATAGGGAATATTATAAGGGGCGATCGCCTCTAGCTCTGGATTAAGACGACCAAAAATGCCTGGATCTCCACTTTTTAGACGAATTACAATATCATATACTTGACCATAATCAACCAACATTTGGTTAATAGTATCTTGGGGTGTACTAATCATTCCCCCTCTTTTGCCCACATCAACTTGTACACAATAGGGCGGTATAATTTTCAAAATTTCATCATCCGCTAAAGCATCATAAATAACCACATCTGCCCGACAAATTAAACCATGGGCTTTGACTGTCAAATAATCAATGCCCCCTACCCCAGCCCCTACAAAATAGATAGTCATATTATTATTAGCTTTCTTTAGTTATGTAGAAAAAAGATCTTAATTTACTTTACAATTAATCCATTAGTAACGGGAAAAAATTGAGATAAAATAAAACAACTATAACCACTCCCCCTAACAAGAAAAAAAATTATGACTCATCCCATAACTATATTTATAGTAGAAGACGAGGCGATCGCCGCAGAAAGCCTAAAACTAGACCTAGAAAATTTGGGATACAAAGTAGTAGGATTAGCAAATAATAGAAAAGATGCCCTTTTAGGGATTTATAATTATCGACCGAACCTAGTCCTCATGGACATTAAAATAAAAAATGACGATGGCATTGTCCTTGCAGAAGAAATAGCAAAAAAAACCTCTAACTCTATCCCCATTATCTACCTTACGGCTTATACAGATAAAGACACCGTCAAAAGAGCCATAAAAAGTTCTCCCTACGGATTTATAACCAAACCATACAAAATAGAAGTTTTAGAAACAAATATTAGTATTGCCCTCAATAAATATCAAGAAATTGTTGAGAGAGAGTCAAAACTATTAAAACAACAAGAACAATTAGAAGAATCTAGTAAATATGATGGTTTAACTCAATTACCCAATCAGTTATCCCTAGTAGAAAACTTTAACGCTATTTTAGAGGTTTTTTATCAACAAATAAATGCTAGTACAGATAGTGACGAGGAAACCATACCATCTTTAATTCCTATTTTTTATCTTGATTTTAGCCGTTTTAACTTAATTCGAGATGAATTAGGTATTGATGTATCTAATTCTTTATTTAAAGCAGTTGTCAGAAGATTAAAAGCAAACTTAGGAGACGATGTTATTCTTGCAAAATTAGAACATTATGAATTTTGTTTAATTACTGAACCCATAAGAAATCGTCAAACCGCCATTGATTTAGCAGAAGAATTATTAGAAAAAATTACCCCTCCTCTAATCTATAAAAAACAAAAAATCTATATCGATTTTAATATTGGTATCAGTTTTTATCCTATTCAAGGGGATACCATTAACGAGTTATTAAATAATGCTAGGGCGGTAGTTACAGAAAATAAAATTTTAGGGTTAAATCAATATGAAGTTTATTCCCCCGCTTTTCATATAAAAAATAATCAAGAGGTATCCATCGAAACAAGATTACATGATGCTTTAGAGCAAGAAGAATTTGAAATTTTTTATCAACCAAAAGTAAATCTTAAAACTAACAAAATAATTGGTGTTGAAGCCCTTTTACGTTGGAATGATCCTCAACATAGCAACATTTCCCCTGCTGTTTTTATCCCTATTGCTGAACAAATAGGCTTAATTGATAGCATTGGGCAATGGGTATTAAGTAAAGCCTGTGAAGATTTCAAAGTTCTTGAAACTAAATGTAGTCAACAATTAGAGGTTTCGGTGAATTTTTCTCCCCGTCAGTTTAATGATAATTTGTTAGAGCAAAAAATATTTAAAACATTAGCTGATCATTACTTTAATCCCCATTTTTTAGAGATCGAACTAACAGAAAGTTTATTAATTAAAAATCCTTCTTTGGCGGTAAAAAAATTAAATAAACTTAAATCCGCTGGTTTAAAAATTGCCATTGATGACTTTGGAAAAGGTTATTCTTCCCTTGGCTATTTACAACATTTTAATTTTGATACTTTAAAAATTGATAGGGATTTTATTAAAAATATTGATGCTAATTATAAAAATGCTAGTATAGTCAAATGTTTGATTCAAATGGCACACCAACTAAATTTAAAAGTGGTAGCCGAAGGGGTAGAAACCCCCGGGGAGTTAAACTTTTTAGCTAATAATGATTGTGATATTTTTCAGGGTTATTTATTCAGTCGTCCCGTTGCTTTTGATCAATTAATTGATTTAATTACCCTTAGAAATAGTTAAATTTCCGTGGAAGGACGATATTTTTGCCACTGTTTAATTTGCTCTAGTTGATACGCTAATTGTAAAATAGTGACTTCATCTCTTGGTTTGCCAACAATTTGGATGCCGATGGGTAAGCCTGAATCTGTAAATCCTGTGGGCAGTGCGATCGCCGGTTGCCCTGTAGCATTAAAGGGTGGACAAGGAGCGATCCAATGGATGATATTATTTAACGTAACCTCCGGTGACAAACCAGCCCATTCCCCTACCTTAATGGGAGGTTGCAGATAAGTAGGCAAAATTAGAGCATCATAATCAGCAAAAAAAGCCACTATTTGACGGGAAATAACTTGCACCTGATGGACAGCATCCAAATATTGAGCTAGGGTAGGCGCCGTCTCCCTTAACCAACGATTCATCGGGCTAAGAATAGCATCGGGAAAACTACCCTGTGCCATACTCGCTTGCCAAATAATTTTAAAAGGTTCAACAATGGTAGAAAAATCTGGACAACCTTCCGTTAACTCATGGCCCATGTCCGTAAAAATATTTACCGCATCCTTTACCTGCTCTTGTAAACAATCATCCGCCCTGCCGAAAGAAGATATTTCCATCCCAAAAGCAATTTTAAGAGACGAAGGACTTTGTTTTACCAAATTAGCAAAACCCTCTGGGGGGCTATCTAACCAATAAGGATCTCCTGTGATATTACCCGATAAAATATCCAATAACATAGCCGAATCCATGACACTACGACTCAGACAACCATGGGTTGCCATTCCTGCCAAATAATCCCCCACTGGGGCATTAGAGATTCTACCCCGAGAGGGCTTTAAGCCCACCAAACCGCAACAAAAAGCAGGTCCTCGCACGGAACCACCACCGTCTGACCCATGTACTACAGGGATTAAGCCTCCTGCCACGGCTGCCGCCGCCCCTCCACTAGAGCCTCCTGCGGTATATTCAGGGTTATAGGGGTTACGACAGGGCGGAAGACTAGGGGATTCGGTATAGGGTAATGAGCCTAATTCTGAGGTGGCTGTTTTACCTAAAATAATCATTCCTGCCTCTTTGATTTTATTGACAATACCACTATCAAAATCAGCGATATTATCTTTGATAAACCCGTTACCGTAAGCGGTGGGCATTCCCTTGACGGAGTATAAGTCTTTGATGGCGGTGGGAATACCGAAAAAAGTGGGTAACTCTTGGGTGTCTTTGGTATTGCCTAAAATTTCCGTTTTTAGATGGGCATCTTTAATGGCGTTATCGTGGGCAACATAGGCAAAGCTACCAAGTTGAGAGTCTATATTGTCGATGCGTTGTAAATATAATTCCGTTAACTCTAGGGGAGATATTTCTTTTTTACGGATTAGGGTTTCTAGGTGGTGGGCGGTGGTGAAAGGAAAGTTTTTATTATCGTCCATCATAAATCATTAGTTTAATTTGCTCTAAGTTAACATTGTCTTTGCCATGGTAAAAGATTTACAAAACATTAAGCTATGATTTTCCGTTGGAATTGGGATCTACAATATAAATATAGATTAAAGATATAGAGGTTTGAGTTTATGACTATTTGGGTAAATGAACAAATTGACGGTTGTGGAATTGTTCAAGCCTGTATTGCTGGAATGGATAAGGACGCAGCGGATGATTGTCATCGTGATTGGCAAGAAAAGTTAACGGATGATCAACAAAAGCAGGGCTGGAAAGCGGTTTTGCGTACTGTTAACAGTTGGGATGATGTTCCTGTTAATGCTCTTAAGTTGAGTTAGTGTTACGGTTTGGGGTACTATTTTTTCCCCATTCTTTTTTTTAGGATAGGGCTTATGGGGGATTCAAAAATAAGTCGGTTAGGTTTGCAGATACTATTATGCAATTTTTACATATTTTATCGGTGGATTAATTAACCATTTACTATTAGTAATAAGTAGTATATTTAGGAATTTTTGTGCCTAAAAATAGGTTAAAATAAATAATTAGTAAGTATATATTAAAGAAAAAAATGTCTGATAAAATTACTCCTAAATTAATTATCCATGGTGGGGCTGGTAGTTCTTTAAAAGGAAAAGGAGGCTTACAAGCGGTAAGGGAATCACTCCATGAAATTGTTAAGGAAGTATATCAATTACTTTTGGCGGGTAAAAGTGCCAATGAAGCGGTAATTTTGGGTTGTCAATTGTTAGAAAATAATTCTCGTTTTAATGCGGGTACGGGTTCGGTATTGCAATCCGATGGACAAATTCGCATGAGTGCTTCTTTGATGGATGGAGAAGCGCAGCGTTTTAGTGGGGTAATTAATGTTTCTCGGGTAAAAAATCCCATCGATTTAGCCAAAACTCTACAACACAAGGAAGATAGGGTGCTATCAGATTACGGTAGTGCGCAGTTATTGCGGGAGTTGGGTTTTCCTATCTATGACCCCCTGACGGATTTAAGATTGCAGGAATGGATTGAGGAAAGAAAGGGGAATTTTAGCAGTAAGATGGCTGGGGTTGTGGCAGAAAGTGAAAATGCGAGACGTGGTACCATTGGGGTGGTTGCCCTTGATAGTATGGGTAGGGTAAGCGCTGGTACTTCCACGGGGGGTAAGGGTTTGGAGTATGTGGGCAGGGTGAGTGATTCGGCTATGCCTGCGGGAAATTATGCCAATGGGGTGGCTGGGGTTAGTTGCACTGGCATTGGGGAAGATATTATTGATGAGTGTTTGGCTGCGAAGGTGGTCATTCGTACGACCGATGGTTTATCTTTGTATGATGCCATGACTAAGTCCATGGTGGAGGCGAAGGAAAATAAACGGGATTTAGGGGCGATCGCCCTTAGCTGTGATGGTAAAATAGTATGGGGTAAAACCAGCGAAATATTATTGGCCGCCTACCATGATGGTAATAATATTAACGATAGCTTGGAATGGAACGATGATAGCCTAACCAATACCATCTAAAAATCATTATTGCGACCAAACCAACGCTCATAAATTTGATCATAAGTACCATTTTCCCGTAAAGCTAGGATAGCCCGATTAATTTCGTTGCGATAACTGCTACCCCTAGGTAATACGATGGCGTAACTTTGAACATCAAAGGTATTGCCCACAATTTTGGTACTATGGTCATTATCCATTTCATTAATAAGATAAAGTAACACAGGCTCATCATAAACCACCGCCTCAATATCTTGGTTTTTTAATCCCTCGTATGCCTCATCAATGGTTTCAAAAGGTACGACATTCGCCGACAAATTTTCTAAAAATCTGACTGATGTACTACCTTGTACCGTACCCACAGAACGCCCCCTCAAATCATGGTATCCTCTAATTTTAGTATCGAGACGATCTACGGTCATAGAAGAGCTAATAGAAGCAGTAAAATAAGAAATTAATAGTATCCCTGAAAACATCCAAATCGTCGCTACAATTCTTCCTCCAGCAGTGGTAGGGGTTTTGTCACCGTAACCCACCGTCACTAAAGTTACCACAGACCACCAAAAAGATTCCCAAATGCCCTGCCAATATTTACGAGGAAACATTTGATGATTTTCTTTTCTTTCAAATATCCACATCATATGGGCCGCTAAAATCGTGAATAAACATAAAATCCCAATGGTAATCCAAATAGTTGGTACAAAAATATAGCTCACAGCCATTCTGAGGGGAGAAATAGGCTCTCCTGACACCATAATATTTAATCCAGAATCAAAAAAGGGGTGGGAAAAGTCGATAATTTGTTCCCTTTCCGATGTCATGGAAATTCCTGCTACGGATACATCTGCCCTACCTTCCACCACGGAATTTAATAACTCCTGCACATTATCTTCTGAGTGTAGTTCGTATTCTAGCCCTATTTTTTGTGCAATTTCATCCCATAATTCAATACTAAATCCAGAATATTCTCCATTTTCTTCTTCAAATACAAAAGGAGGAAAGGGGCGAGTAGATACCCTGACAGGATTACTATTTTCTTGGGCTAATAGAGGTTTTACGGAGACGACGGTAACGCCAAGGACAAAAATTTTAACCCAAAAAACTTTAGTAAGTAGTTTTTTAATATCAACAAAATTATATTTTAAGGGAATGGGAACTTTTAATATTTTCATGGTGTCAAATGGGGAAAGTTATTTTTTAAAATTAGCAAAAAGTAACTTTATATTACGAAAAATACAAAGCAAAAAAAATGCTGTTAGACTATTACTTAAGTATTTTAACTTAAACTTAATTCAGAATAATTTACTGACCGATACTAACATAAGCTCTGTTTTAAATAGGTTGAAATTAATAGTGTTGAAAATATCAGAATCATCATTTGTTTTGTTAATTCATCTTATGCAAGAAATAAAGAGGTAACATGAACGAAGAAAAAAAAATTGACCAATATCAACAGATTTCCCAAGAAAAAGAACAGAAACAAAATTTAACAAAAACCGCCCTAAAATTTGCCACTGTTTTAACTGCGGTAGGTCTTAGTGGAACCGCTTGGAGTGCGATCGCCCATGCGAACCCATCCCAAAATACCATCAAAGCCGATACAACCCTCAATGCTCAATTAAATCAACCTGTGTTACAACGGGGACAAATCAGGGAAGTTAATGGCACCATTGGCACTGACAGAAACCTGCTGATGAATCAATCCTCCATGCGCCTAACTCGAGAGCAATGGGCCACAGGAAAGCTGATGGAAGAAGCCATTAAAACAGGAAATATGGATCAAGCTATCCGTCAATGGGGAAATGAAGCAAAGCTATCGCAACCACAACTAGAATCCTTGCGCAAATTAAATACTGACGACCTAAGAACTCTTGGTCGCATTCAAGATCAATTAGGTGATCTCGGAGCGGTCAGTGACGTTATTGGTGCAGTGGTTTTTTAATAAAATCGAGTTTAAAACAAGGTCTATCTTCAGAATACAATATGCCATCGGTGTTCTGGGGAGGCTTTGTTCATCAAAAAAAGTCTTTACAAAAAAGTATCAATAACGGAAAAAGTCTTAATTTGATTCAACTTCAGGCAGTGGTAATAGTTTTACTTTTACAATGCCATTTTAACATTTTATCCCCTCATTGAAAAAAGATTCGGAAAAATGGAAAATAAAAAAATTCAACCGACTCGCTATTATGCAAAAAGTTTTCATCAAGCTCTGGGTATATTAGTGACCATGAAATGTCCTTTAGAGTGCGCCCATTGCGGTATTGAAAGCAGTCCTCGACGGGAAGAAGTTCTTGATCAAGAGTTGATTGTTTCGAGGTTAAGGGAAATAGGAAAACAAGGAAAGATTAAACAGTTAATCATCACTGGTGGTGAACCATTTGCCGTTCGTCCTCTCCTTCATTCTATTTTAGAGGTTGCCTTGGAATACGATATTTATACCTATGTTCAAAGTAGTGGTTTTTGGGCTTCTTCTAAGGAAAGGGCGATCGCAACTTTGACCCCATTACCAAGAATTACCCACCTAGGAATTAGTGCGGACGAATATCATGAATCCTTTGTACCCTTGCAGTATGTAAAAAATGCTGTAGAAGCGGCTTTGGAGTGTGGAATGCTTCCAGAAATATCCCTCAGAGTTTGGGATATGGACAATGACCCCTTTTTACAACACTTTTATAATGTTATTGGTCAAGACCTTTTAGAGCAAGTGTATATTGACTTTGAAAAAATTATCCCTTTGGGTAGAGGCACTCAATTTCTTTCCGTAGAACAAATTCAAAAAAATAAAATCGATCATTTCCCCGAAGGTGCTTGTAACTTAGCTCACCATGCTTCGGTGGATTGCGACGGAAAAGTTTTAGCTTGTTGTAATACCCGAATGGCTCGTAAATATCCTGCTTTACAGTTAGGAGACTTAAACGAAAAGTCTTTTACCCAAATGACCAATGAAGCGGAGGAAAATTATTTATTACAGGCGATTCGGGTTTGGGGCCCAAAAAGATTGGCTGAAATTGTGATAAAACATGGTATGGGCGATCGCCTCAAGGATGTTTATGAAAAAGATAGTATTTGTCTGCTTTGCACTGACTTGCTTTCAAAGCCAGAAATTGTCGAACTACTAACGGAAGTCCTTAATACCCCCGAAGTTAAGGAAGAATTAATCCTCTCCCGACTACTACGCTATGGCGAAATTTCTAAACCTTTAGAGCATACTTTAGAGTTAGTTTCTCCAATGTAAATCTATCGGTTTCTTGAAAACTTTAGAAAATAATACACACCATGCTTTCAACCCCAGAAGCTCTATTTTCCAGTGTCTATGACTACCATGGGTACTTTAAAAAATGTCTAATTGTGCAACTAACTTTGCGTTGCCCCCTCCGTTGCGAACATTGCATTGTCGATGCTAGTCCAGACAACCATAATGAGATGACTACGGCACAGGCTGTTAATTTAGTAAAAGAAGTGGCCCAGGAGGGAAATGTTGAAGTGCTTGTGTTGACGGGGGGAGAACCCTTTATCAATTTATCAAGACTTAGAACTGTTTTAGCCGTTGCCCAAGGGTATAATCTCAAAGTTGCGATGGTTACCAGTGCAGGGTGGGCGACAAGTTACTCTCAAGCCCGAAAAATTCTGGAAAGTTTACCCTCTGTGGCTAATTTATCCTTTAGTGTCGATAAATATCATCTTGATTTTGTCAAACTAGATCGAGTTAAAAGTGCGATCGAAGCAGCACTATCATTAAATATTGAAGTAGGGGCATTTCTCTGTTTAGAAAATGACAGTGATCAATTTTTAGCCTCCTTTAAAGAATTTTTGGGCGATGCACTATATTCCCAAATCAAAATCATTACCCAATATGTTCATTTAACAGGAAGAGCCTTAGAATCCCCCCATTTAGCTCAACAAATAGAGCGAGTCAGCCTCGAAGAATTGCCCAATATAGACTGCCCCACGGTTTCTGCACCCATAGCAATGATTGATGGTTCGGTGATGGCTTGTTGCGGAGATACTATCTCTGATGCCCATAATTGGTCTGCTCTAAAATTAGGAAATCTCAAGGAGGAAGATTTAACCACTATTTTAACTAGGGCGGAGGATAATTTATTGGTTCACGCTCTGCGATTATGGGGTCCTAAAAAGTTGGCGATGATTGTCATGGGGGAATTAGGATTTAATGTATTTAACGATTCATACGAAACACATAATATTTGTCATATTTGCCGTGCCGTTGTTACCAATGAGGAGGTTGTGGAGGCACTACAAAACTATTTGCATAAACCAGAAATAAAGGAACAGATAATTTTAGGACGTTTATTAAAGTTCGGAGAAAGTTCTTTTGCAACGAATTAATAATATCCATTTTTTTACAAAACTTACCTTTATTGCCCTCTAAATTCCTCAACTCTGGTAGGGGTGATTCAAAGTAGGGGTAATAATAAATCCGTAAATAAAAATATACCTTCGTTCAATTCATTGAACGATAAATTGTTAGCCTTGTAATTCATTGCAAGGCGGGAGTGATATACTCTAACATTCGGATTTAGTATAAATTTACATTTTGTTAGTTCAATTTATCGAACGTAAACCGTTAGCTGTGGTGTGGATTGCACAGCCCGAATCAGGCTCACAATTTACCCAACGTGTAATGAATTACACGTCTAATAGATCTCGTTAAATAAATTTAACTCTATTTTTCAGTAAAAATATTATGGTTATTAACCATATTTAATTGTTACCTCAGGCAAAACATTTGAATTATTTGCTAGAAGATCATATAGGATTGCTAAATATTAGAACGAGATTTTTTAAACAAATTTTATTAGTATTAAGGAAAAAAAGATGAGTAATAATTTCAGTTCTCAACTAAAAAATATATCAGCTTCTTATCAAGTTAATACTGCTTATTCTTGGTCTCGTTTATTTAATGCAGATCATCCCAAAGAAAGATTTATTAGATATTTAATTGAAGTATATCATTACATTAAGTATAGTTGCCCTTTTATGGAGTTAACTAGGGATAAATTGACAGAAGATCATTTAATACTAAAAAATTATTTGAGTGAACATATTGCAGAAGAAAAAGATCATGATTTATGGCTGCTCAATGACTTAAAATATTTGGGTTTTTCCCCTGACACAATTCGCAATAGCATCCCCAAAAGGGAAACCATGGCTTTGGTGGGTACTCAGTTATATCTTATCAATGAAGTTAACCCCGTTAGCTATTTAGGTTATATCTTTTATTTAGAAAGTAATCCTCCCACAACCAAAACTCTAAATTATTTATCTCAAGAGTTGGATATACCTGAGAGGGCTTTATTTACTTTGAAGGAACATAGTCAAGTTGATCCTACTCACATTGATGATTTAACTCAATTATTAGATCGTGATTTGTGGAGTGAAAAGGAAAAAGAATTGATTGCTTACAATCTACAAATTACCCTCGAAAATATATCTGATTTAGTATTGGCGATCGCCCTTGAAGATATAGAAAAAGTAATTAAAAAAGAATACAAATTTGTTTGAGATAAATCTACATTCGTCGAAATGCTATAATTTTTCGTTGAATGCATATTTTGGATAGATGGTAAATTTTGGCACAAGTAATTATTGAAAACCTTTATAAGAGTTATTCTGGCTCTAGGTCAAAACTATCTGGTAGTAATAGTATGGGGGTTATCTCTCCTGCTTCTATCCCCGTAGAGATGGAACAAAAAGAATCTAAATCGGAAGATAATACTAATGTCCTTAAGGGTATTAACTTAGAAGTTCGGGAGGGGGAATTTATGGTGTTGGTAGGCCCTTCTGGCTGTGGTAAAAGTACCCTACTACGATTGATTGCGGGATTAGAAGATATTACAGCAGGTAAAATATTAATAGGCGATCGCACTGTAAACAATTTACCACCAAAATCGAGGGATATTGCCATGGTATTCCAAAATTATGCCCTTTATCCCCATCTTCGGGTATATGACAACATCGCCTTTGGTTTACGGCGTATGAATCCTCATCGCAAAAAGTTTTCCCCCGCCGAATTTTTAGGTAATATTAGCCGTGCCTTACCCCCTCGTTTTCGTTACCTCAGTGGGGAAGAAAAAACCATCCAGAAAAAAGTATTAGAAGTAGCCCAATTATTACAGATTGATCATCTTTTAGATAGACTACCAAAACAATTATCAGGGGGGCAAAAACAAAGGGTTGCCCTAGGGCGTGCCATTGCCCGAAATCCTCAAACCTTCTTGATGGATGAACCTCTTTCCAATTTAGATGCTAAACTCAGGACGGAAACCCGCAGTCAGATTGTTACCCTCCAAAAACAATTACAAGTAACAACCATTTATGTTACCCATGATCAAACAGAAGCCATGACCATGGGCGATCGCATTGCTATCATGAATAATGGAGAAATTCAACAGGTAGCCTCACCCCTAGAAGTGTATCATCAACCCGCTAATCAGTTTGTGGCTCAATTTATTGGCTCACCCCCCATGAACTTTATCGAAGTTACTTTTGTAAAAGAAAAGTCCATGATTGTTCATCAATGTTTTAAAATAAATCTCCCTTCAAAATGGCTCGATATTTTTGTTAATTATAATTATGAAAAAGTTAATTTAGGTATTCGACCAGAACACTTTTTTTTAACCGATGATACCGCCGAATCTTTGTCCTGTACCATCAAATTGATTGAATCATTAGGTAACGAAACCTTATTAAATGTCATCTTAGATCACACAAATCAGCCTTTACAAGTTAGGATATTTGGAGATGAAATTTTTAAAGTAGGAGATAAAATTAATCTAGGAATTAACTTCGATAAAGTTAGCTTTTTTGACTCATATCAAGGTAAAAATATTAGTTTAAAATAAAATAAATAAAATCTAAAAAATACTGCTTTTATAAGACTTTATTAATTAAAAATGAAAAAAATTACTCACCAAGAAAACATTGATAAAATATGTTTATTTACCATAACTATTTGTACCATAATTATTGCCATATTAATCATCGGTAGTCGGGTATGTCCTAACGATATTTGTCTATTTAGAACGAATCCCCATGTGGAAAATTTCTCCTGGGACGATCGCACCATAAACTCCAATGATAACGCCTTTATTCTTGATTTTGACCGCCCCGTATCCCAAGAAAGTGTGGAGGACAATTTAGAAATTGAACCAGCTTTACCCGGTAGAATTAGTTGGGCAGGAAAAAGATTAGTTTATACTTTAAATAACGTTATTCCCTACGGTAGAAATTACCGTGTATCCTTAAAAAGTGCGAGGGAACAATTCCGAGGTAGAGAAGAATTAGGACAAGAAATAGAACCTTTTATTGGACAGTTTCAAAGTAGAGATAAAGCCTTTGCCTATGTAGGCAGTGATGGAGAAGAAGCGGGGAGATTAATTCTTAATAATACCACTAAAGAAAATCAAACTATTCTAACCCCAGAAAATTTGATCGTGGCAGACTTTCAATTTACCCCTAATACGGAAAAAATAATTTTTTCTGCTTCCGAAAAAGATAATAATCAAGACGGTATTAGAGACTTATCCATTTATGAAGTAACCACAGGTTTATCCGACGATGGCACCACTAAAATTCCAGGGCAACTAAAAACCATTCTGGGCAAAGATGAATACTTAAATAATAACTTTGACTTAGCAGGGGAAAAAGGGGAGATAGTAATAGTTCAAAGAATACGAAAAGATGACCCCACCGACTTTGATTTGTGGAAAATTGAAGAAGGTAAAATACCTCAAAAACTAGATACTGATGGTGGTAGCTTTATTGTAACTCCCGATAGAAGGGCGATCGCCATTGCCCAAGGGGAAGGAATTTCCATCGTGCCATTACAAAGACAAGAAGAAGATGAATCCCTCAACTTTTTACCCCAATACGGGCAAGTATTAACCTTTACAAGGGATGGCAGAGGTGCCGCCATGGTTAACTTCAACACCGACAACGCCGAATTACGTTATACCCGTTCATTATTTTATGTCAATAATCAAGGGGTAGAAAAAGAATTAGTAACCATAGAAGGCTCAATCGTTGACTGTGAATTTTCCCCCAACGGCAATAGTCTTTTTTGTCTCCTTACCGAATTAACCGAAACAGAAAGCCAATTCCAAGAAAAACCTTACTTTGTGGGTATCGATATTGAGTCAGAAAAGGTTATCCCATTACTCGCCCTTCCCCACTATCAAGACATCAAGATAAGTATAGCCCCCGATGGTTCAGGAATCCTCTTTGACCAACTAATCACAGAAAGTAACCTAACCTATGACACCATCATTAATAATATGCCCGCCGCTGAATTATTTAGTGACTCAGCACAGCTAATCTTAAGTAGTCGTCTTTGGATGTTAAATTTACCTAGCACAGACTCCCCCCAAGCATCCTTACAAGAATTACCCCTACCCGGTTTTAAACCCCAATGGAGTCCTTAAGAAGCAACGGTGGGCAATGCCCACCAAAATAGCCTAATTTAAGGAAGTGAAAAGATTCTCTAAACGAGATTTTGCCACGCCTTTTTTATGTAACAATAACCAACTTTGAATTAAATCAGGGCCATGTAATTCTCCCGTTAACCCAGCGCGTAAAGAGCGCATTACTAAACCCTTTTTAACCTTCAAATCCTTGGTTACTTGTTTAATAATTCCCTTAGCTTCTTCTTCTGTTAAATCCTCTGAAGTAGCGGCAATCACTGCACCTAAAACATTCTTTACCCCCTCTTGGGTAACAAAATCCTTAGCTTCATCACTCAAACTAATTTCCGAAGCAAAAAATAAAGCAGTTTCTTTTACCCCATCAGTTAAACGAGTCAGGCTAGTGGAAATTAAACCCGTTAACTCCAATAACCAATCCTTTTGGGTTTCCCCATCAAACTCATAACCAGCCTCTTGCCAATAGGGAATTAAAGCAGGTAATAACTCCTCTGGGGGCATGGTATGTAAATATTGACTGTTAATCCAGTCCAACTTATCCCAATCAAACTTCGCCCCAGCCTTATTTACCCTATCTAAACTAAACTGTGTGGCAGCTTCATCAAGGGTAAAAATTTCCTCTCCATCGGGGGAAGTCCAGCCCAACAAGGTCATATAATTGACTAAAGCAGGAGCGACAAAACCCATTTTTCTAAAGTCGTCAATGGAAGTAACCCCATCACGCTTAGAAAGTTTTTTCCCTTCCGTATTAAGAATTAAGGGAGTATGGGCAAATTCGGGAACTTGACCCCCAAGGGCTTGATAAAGTAGGATTTGTTTGGCAGTATTGGCAATATGGTCTTCTCCTCGAATCACATGGCTAATGTTCATGTCTATATCATCTACCACCACGGCTAAATTATAGAGAGGTTGTCCAAAAGCGTCTCCATCGGAAGCCCTAGCGATTACCATATCACCACCCAAGTCGCTACCTTGCCAGATTACTTTATCTCTAACTAAATCATTCCAGACAATTTGCTGATTATCTTCGATTTTAAATCTAATAACGGGTTTTCTTCCTTGGGCTTCAAATTCGGCAATTTGTTCGGCACTAAGGTTACGATGACGGTTATCATAACGGGGGGCTTGATTGCTGGCTTTTTGTTTTTCCCGCATTTCGTCTAATTCTTCAGGGGTGCAATAGCAAGGATAAGCCAATCCTTTTTCCACTAGGGTTTGAATGGCTTGACGATATTTATCTAGTCTTTCGGTTTGAAAAAAAGGGCCTTCGTCCCAGTTTAGTCCTAACCATGCTAAACCTGTTTTAATATTCTCAGTATATTCGCTTTTGGAGCGTTCTATGTCGGTGTCTTCTACTCGAAGGATAAATGTACCTTTTTGATTACGGGCATACAACCAGTTAAAGACGGCGGTGCGTGCTGTACCTATGTGTAAGTTTCCTGTGGGGGAGGGTGCTATTCTGACTCTAACTGACATACTATTTTTATATAATAATTTTTCTTTGCAATCTTTTATTTTATCCTACGGTGCATTGGTTTACTTTGTCCCATGGTAGGATTAAATGGAGTTTCCATTTATTATGATTTTTGTGCAATATTTTGATACATCAGTTTTAAAAGGTGCTTTATGGGGTGCGATCGCCGGAGATTTTTTTTCTTTTCATCCCCACTCACAACTATTTTTGAATGATGATTTTAATGGTTTTTCTGGTGCTTTAGAAATCGCTTTTTTGGGTTTTAAAAGGGTTAATTATGATGGTTTTTTTCATATTAACTGTTGGTTAAAAGACTTGGAAAATAATGGTTATGCTTTTAATAATTTAAGTTTCGTGGAAAGGGCGATCGCCCTTATGCCCTTAATATTACATTGTCACGACCATGAAGCAAAATTAGTAGATAGTTTAAGCGAGTTAAATAACATGGATAGTTACCAAAGTATCCTAGATCTTAATTTGATTATTAAATCAATCTTGAACAAAAAAGACAATTTAACTCTTAATAATGAGCTATTAGAGAATAATAAAAATCTTTATAAAATACAAGAATATATTAGTAATAAAGAAACTAATAGGGAAATAGAAAAAAAATTTAAACAAGACTATAAATCAGAAGAAATAAGTATTTATCAAGGAATTTATTATTTTTTATCCATGCCCAACTATGTAGAGTTATCCTTGCTCAGAAGCACCCATAGCACCAATCAAAACATATCAATTCTGACCGGATTCTTATTAGGCTTACATAACAGTTATTACGCCATTCCCTTATCGTGGAGAAAATATTTTCAGTTAATCCCCACAGTGAGAGAAAAAAATATAGACTTATTGAGTCAACAATTTATTGATACTTGGCAAGGAAAATATCTCTCTTTTGCCACCGTCCAAAAGAAGTAATTTCAGAACAATGACAAAAAAAAATAATAATCCCCAACTACCACCCACCACAGACATCGAAGTTGACCATAGCTTGAGGGCAACCATCGAAAAATGGTTTGAATACCCCATCACCGTTCACCCCCATCACACCGACTATGCAGGAATCGTATGGCATGGGAACTATATACCATGGTTAGAAGAAGCAAGGGTTGAGTATCTTCGTAGTATCGGTATCGATTACGCCGACTTAGTTAGTGCAGGTTGTGAATTGCCCGTAGTCGAGATAAATCTTCGTTATCATCAACCCCTGAAAATGGGACAAAGTGCGATCGTCAAAACCCGTGTAAATCAGATTCAAAAAGTAAGAATGCACTGGGATTACGAAATCGTTTCCTTCTCCTCCCAAGAAATGTATCTAAGCGGTAGAGTTACCCTTGTGGGCATCGATACCCAAAAAGGAAAAATTCTGAGAAAACTTCCCCCCATCCTAGAAGAAGCCCTAATCAAGATGTCATGACCATTTTCTTAAGATTGAGTGTAACAATTCTTTACGTTTATTCAGTTCCGTAGCCCTTGTGGATTATGCTATTGATTGAAGAAAAAATATTTTAAAATACAAAAAATACGGAGGTAAAATCCTTGACTCTTCCTCTTCTTAATTACACTCCCAGCTCTCAAAATTCTCGTGTAGAAGGATTTGAAGTTGGCGGAGATGAGCAACCAAAAATCTATAATGCAGAAAACTTACTTTTTGCAACAGACATGGACGATTTAATTGAGGCGGCCTATCGTCAAATTTTCTTCCATGCTTTTAAATCCGACCGTGAAATTGCCCTAGAATCCCAACTACGCAATCGCCAAATCACCGTCCGTGACTTCATTCGTGGCTTATTATTATCCGAAACTTTTAGAAACAGTTTTTACGAAAAAAATAGTAACTACCGCTTTGTAGAGCATTGCGTACAGAAAGTTTTAGGTCGTGACGTTTTCAACGAAAGAGAAAAAATTGCTTGGTCTATCGTTATCGCCACCAAAGGTTATAAAGGTTTTATCGACGAATTATTAAACTCCGATGAATACCTCGAAAACTTCGGTTATGACATCCTACCTTACCAACGTCGTCGTAACCTACCTTCCCGTGAACTCGGCGAAAGACCTTTCAACATCAAATCTCCCCGTTACAACGAATATCACCGCAACCAGCTTGGTTTCCCTCAAGTTATTTGGCAAAATCAAGTTCGTCGTTTTATTCCCCAAGAAAAACAAATCAAAGCAGGAGATCCCTCTGGCTATTTAGCTTTAGCCCGTAGCATTGGTTCTAAACCCACTCCCGCACCCCGTGTGTCTGCGATGAATATCAGCCTAGACAGAGTTCCTTATCGTAAATCATAAGGTTGTTTAGATAATCAGCAATGGGGTTTTGCCCCGTTGCCTTTTTTCTTTTTAGTAAAGATCATACTTCAATAACGTACAAGGAATCCCCCCATTATCCACGGGAATCCGTTGAGAAGTTCTCAAACCAATTTTCTTAGTAAGCTCCTTATTCCCACTAAGAATATAACCAGTCCATCCCTTAAATCTTTGCTTTAAAACATCCCCTAACAACTTATAAAGAGGAAATAACTGCTCTGTTTCCGAAAGCCTTTTACCATAGGGAGGATTACAAATTAAAACACCATGTTCCGCCGGTGCCTCCACATCCATTAATCTTTGATGATAAAACTTAATCTTATCGGCAAATCCACAGGCACGGGCATTACTCCTCGCTTGGATAATCACATCCTCCTCCGCATCACTACCCGTAATAATGGGCATGGTATCCCTTTCACTAGCTTCGGCCTCTCCAAATACCTTATCCCATAAATCTGGGTCAAAGTTAGTCCATCGTTGGAAAGCAAAATCCTTTCGATATAATCCTGGAGCAATGTTCAAAGCCATTAAAGTAGCCTCAATAGGAAAAGTTCCCGAACCACAAAGGGGATCAACCAATGGTAAATCAGGAGTCCAATCTGTCATGGATAATAATGCTGCCGCCAGAGTTTCCTTAAGGGGTGCTCTACCCATAGCAGGGCGATAACCTCGACGATGGAGACTTTCACCAGAACTGTCTAGGCTAAGGGTACATTTATTATGACGAATATGAGCATTAATAATTACATCAGGATTTTCCGTATCAATATCAGACCTAACCCCATACTTTTCTTCCTGTTGATCAACGATCGCCCTTTTCACCTGTAAAGCCGTAAAATGACTATGATTAAGACGAGGACTCTTCCCCGTACAATGAACAACTAAAGTCTGAGAAGGACTAAGAAAATCAGACCAGTCAAAACTCCTAACGCTGTCATAAAGCTCATCCGCATCAGCACTAGGCACAACTTTTAAAGTCCATAAAACCCGAAATATAGTCCTACTCCATAAATTTACCCGATACAATAACTCCTTATCCCCTTCAAAGTGGACTCCCGTAAAATCCGTCTTAACATTTTCCCCCCCCAACTTAATAATTTCTTGAGAAGCTATATCTTCCAAACCTCTGCCCACAGTGGCAAAATATTGATGAATCATTGATAATTAATTAATTTATTCTTTCTGCTAATTATCTTAATCTGCAAACAACACATCAAGAAAAACCTCCACAAAAATAAAACAAAAAAAGGATGCTCCAAAAAGCACCCTTAAATGTAGTATCTTATCCCCATGAAGAACGAAAAAAGATCATGCTAACGATCCACAGATCCCATAATTACATCAATACTACCGAGAATTGCCATCACATCAGCAACCTTAACCCCCTTGAGTAAATGGGGAAGAATCTGTAAATTATTAAAATCAGGAGCCCTAATTTTCCAACGCCAAGGGAACACATCATTGTTACCCACAATAAAGATGCCCAACTCACCCTTACCACTTTCCATGCGAACATAATGTTCACCCTCAGGAATTTTGAAAGTAGGAGCTACCTTTTTGGCAATGTACTGATATTGAAAATCATTCCATTCAGACTTTTTACCTTCTGCTAGGCGTTTAGCCTCCAAATTCTCGTAAGGGCCACCCGGTAAACCCGCCAAGGCTTGACGAATAATTTTAACCGACTCACGCATTTCCCGAATCCGAATCAAATAACGAGAAAAACAATCTCCAGCAGTTTCCCACTGAACATCCCAGTCAAAATCATCATAACATTCGTAATGATCAACCTTTCTCAGATCCCATTTTACCCCAGAGCCACGCAACATAGGACCAGATAAACCCCAGTTAATAGCCTGTTCACGGGTAATGGTACCAACACCCTCAACCCTCTTACGGAAAATAGGATTATTGGTAATTAGTTTTTCATACTCATCAACCTTGGGCAAGAAATAATCACAAAAATCTTCACACTTATCTACCCATCCATAGGGTAAATCCACCGCTACCCCACCAATGCGGAAATAATTATTGTTGATAAGGCGCATACCCGAAGCCGATTCCCACAAATCATAGATCATTTCCCGTTCACGGAAAATGTAGAAAAAAGGAGTTTGGGCACCCACATCCGCCAAAAATGGACCAAGCCAGAGAAGATGATTAGCTATGCGATTAAGCTCTAGCATAATTACCCTAATATATTGAGCCCTTTTGGGAACATCAATATCTGCTAACTTTTCAGGAGCATTAACGGTAATTGCCTCGTTAAACATCCCCGCAGCATAATCCCAACGACTGACGTAGGGAACATACATTACATTAGTACGGCTTTCCGCAATTTTTTCCATCCCTCGGTGCAAATAACCGATGACAGGTTCACAATCCACCACGTCTTCACCATCAAGGGTGAGAATTAACCTCAAAACCCCGTGCATGGAAGGGTGGTGAGGTCCCATGTTTAATACCATGGGTTCTGTTCTAGTTTCAATTTTAGGCATATAGCAAATTTATATTTTGATAATATTTCAACCTGTGAAACAATTTAGTCTGGAAATTCGACAATAACTTAGTCTCGATTCCTATTTATTAATTATCATTACTTATATTTTATAGGTTATTAGCCTTTTGTTTCCCATAGGGTTAGGTAAATACATCTTTACTTTTCTTAATAAATAACATAACATGTAAATCTAAGTTACAATCAGTTACTTAACTTTAATAAAATCAACAATAATACTTTTTTTATAATCATGACTATCCAATCTCAATCTAAAGACTCTAAAATAGAACAGCTACAAAGAGCCTATAATGCTGACCAACAGGTAAAGTATATTCACCTAGAAGCAGAAATCGATTTATTATTACATCAACTTCAAACTCAGCAAAATAAAATAAAATAATTACAGGATTAATCAAAATTCCTGTCTATCGAGAAATCTGACTGTTAATGGTTAACTGTTCGATTTCCGCCCAGCAACAAAAGCATCTTGGACATAAAAAATTGTCTTCATAAGTTTAACAAAAGGAGTAGTAGATAAAATTGTTAACCCTTGGTGTAAATATTGACCACGTGGCGACCATTCGCCAAGCCAGACGTACCGTAGAGCCTGACCCCATTGGAGCCGCCGTATTAGCCGAATTAGCAGGGGCTGATGGCATTACCGCTCACCTAAGAGAAGATAGACGACACATTCAGGATCGTGATATTAGGTTATTGAGGCAAACGGTGAGAACTCATCTAAATTTAGAGATGGCACCAACGGAGGAAATGATTAATATTGCCCTTGATGTGAAACCTGATTATGTCACCCTAGTCCCTGAAAAAAGGGAGGAAGTAACCACGGAAGGGGGCATTGATATTGCTAAAAATCTTAGTCGTTTTACTGATGTGGTTGAGAGATTACAGGGGGCTGATATTCCCGTAAGTTGGTTTATTGATGCTGATGAAGTGCAGATTGAAGCGGCTTCTAAAACCAAGGCTCTGTTTATCGAGTTACACACGGGGAAATATGCTGATGCTGAAAATAAAGAAATTGAAGCAAAAGAGCTAGAATCCTTAAAGGTTGGGACAAAACAGGCTCTTGATTTAGGTTTAAGGGTTAATGCTGGTCATGGTTTAACCTATTGGAATGTTTTCCCTGTGGCCTGTATCGAGGGTATGGAGGAGTTAAATATTGGTCATAGTATTATTAGCCGTGCGGTTTTGGTAGGTTTAGAAAGGGCTGTACGGGAGATGAAGTTGGCCATGAGAGGAGAACTTTAGTTAGGTCTCAAAAAAGTAGGTTTTTCTCGGAATTGACTTCAATATTCTCTTACTCTATGTCAAAAATAGGTGCGATCGCACTTGCTGTCCTAGTTTCTCTCCACTGCCAATGGTTATCTTGTCCATGATTTTTTATATCCTCAATAGTTTGGTCAATTAATTGAGGTATTTGCTCAAATTCAGAAAAGTTATAACCGATTTTGACGGGATAATTAACCTGATGATGAATTACGGGATAGTCAGAGGCGATAATATGGCAACCTGCCGAAGCAGCATCACTAATTACTCCACTGGCACGGTAAAAATAACGCTCTTTGTCGTAGTGAATGATTAGTATATCTATTTGTTGTAATACTTTTAAATAGTCTTCTTCTTTGGTGGTGTCTAACAGGGTAGCTTTTGTTTCGTCGAGATACTCTGGTTTTTGGTTTAAGGGTGTGCCGATGATTAGTTCACATTGATGCTTACTATCAGCAATATACTGTTGTATTTTATCAAGGATAAGGGCGATCGGTTTATCGGGGCGAATCATGCCCACTACCCCAATTTTGATAGTTTCATTCTCGGATAATCTTTCCCCTACCTTTAGCCTTGGTATAACTTCACTGATGATAGGATGAGGCATTAAATATTTACAATGGTCTGGAAATCTGAATTTTTCAGGAATTACATCATCATCAATTTCTAGCAGTACAACCTTTAAGTTTCTAAATAATTGTAGATATATTTTTAGATAAATAAAACCTAAGTATTTAATTTTACTATTCATGGCAAATTGTTGATTACCATGAAGACTCAGAAAGGTTAATTTTCCTCTCAATGCCAGTAATGGTAGTAAAAATAAACAATGTTGATTATAAAATTCAAATACAAAAATAGAGTCAATATCTTTGAATATAAACGCTCTTAAACCCATGGCAATATGCCGATATTCTCGTCTAATTTGTAAGGCAATTTGATAAGGAAATAGTTTACTAAATTTTAGTAACCAATTTGGTAATTCTGTTTCTAAAGAGAGAAATGCGATCGCACTTTTATTATATTCAGGGATTAACAGTAAATCTTTTAAACCATTGTGCATTAATTGCATAGTATTTTAGGAAAATATTTTTGCTCAATCAACTAATTTTAACTACTTAGCCTAATAAATTCCTCGAAATCTCGTCTATTGCTGAAAAATAAGATTAATTGGTAAAGGCGATCGCACCTATATGTAAATACTGAGAATCAACTCTAATGCTCTATCCTTTTAGTGTTTGATAATTTTGTTGAACTGTGCCATCATATGGAACAAACTAAATCTTAATAGTCCGATAAGTTGTGAAAAAAACTTTAATTTGTGGATTCTATGGTAATGATAATTTAGGTGATGAAGCCATGTTTTCGGGAATGATGACATTATTAAGCCGAAAAAATCAAGATTTATCTTTCTCCGTTTTATCAGATAATCCCTCACAGACAAGAAAACGTTTTCAAGTTCAAAGTTTAGAACGAAATAACAAAAAACCTCAATTTCAACTACAAAGATGGTTAGCATTTTTGGAAAATCGATATTTTATTTTAGGAGGAGGAGATTTACTGAGGGATACAGCTAAGTATTCCATTGCTAAAGAATGGTTAGGACATTTACAAAAGGCGATCGCCCTACGACATCGAACCTTAGTTTTAGGAATAAGTGTTGGTGAAATTAACAGACCAGAAACTAAACGTTTAATTCCTAAAGTTCTTAATCAAGTAGATTTTATTGGTGTCAGAGATCAACAATCCCAACAAAAACTCATAGAGTTAGGCGTAAATAACACTATTCATGTGACTAGCGATTTAGCATTAGAAGCATTGACCAATATTAATTTAGCACAGAAATCTTTTAACAATAAATCTATCAACATCGGAATCTCAGTTAGATTTTTACAGGGTAGAGGTTCTTCTTTGGATATATCTGGATATTCTAACTTACAAAAAGAAATAGCTGCGATCGCAGATTGTCTTTATGAAAAATATCAAGCACAAATTCATTTTTTACCTCTAAGAACTCATAAAAATATCTATCATTCACAAGACGATGATTATGTTAGCATATTAGAAATATTACGCTATAGCCGTTATTCAAACAATTTTATAATTCATCGTTATTTTGCTTCTTTAGATGATTTTTATCAAGTAATTTCTCAATTGGATTTAATAATCGGTATGCGTCTTCATTCCTTAATTATTTCTGCTGGTTTAGGAATTCCAATAATAGCAGCCCAATATGATCCGAAAGTTGAAGGTTTTATGGAAGAAATTGCTCAAGGCGATCGCTCTATTCCTTTACATCAATTTGAATTAAAATTGGTATTAGAAAAAGTAGAAAGTATTTTAAATAATCCACAAAAAGCACGTCAAGAAATAGAATTAGCCGTAAAAAAATATCGTCAGAAAATGCTTACTATAGAACCAGAAATTCACAAAATATTTAGTTTATAAAATATTGAAATTTATTTCTCGCAAAGAGTTTTATACATTTCTAATGTCTGATTACTTAATACTTCCCAACTTAATTTATTCAATGGAGCTACTGAAGAACGTTCATGGCTAAAACACCAAGATAATCCTTCTTGCAAAACTTCTACTGTTAAATCACCAGAATAGGTTTTCACCCAAGATTCTCCTATTTTTGATTTAAGTTCACCCATCGCTCCTTTGGCTGGAACTAATATTGGTCGATTATAGGAAAGAGCCAGTAAAGCACTGCCCGAGTTTAACACTTCCGTAAAGGGCAATACAACCAAATCTGCAGCATTTAGATATATTTGAACTTCTTGATTACTTATAAATTTTAACTCTAATTTTATTCTTTTATCTTCTTCTTTAACTGCTAATATTTCACGTTTTAATTGCTCATCGCTAGGTTTACCAGCTACTAACAAAGTTATATGAGAATTAGTTAGTTTTCTAAAAATACTAATCAAATGAGGTACATTTTTATAGGGTCGTATTAAACCAAAAAAAGCTATTACAGGGGAATCATTACTTAAATTTAGCTTTTTTCTGGCTTGTAACTGGGTTATATCATTTGGATAAGTGTTGCGGTAGTGTCCGTGATAAATGGTATAACTGGGGATATTACGAAGTAATGGAAAATGTTTTTGTGCAGATTTTTGACCTGTTTTACTCAAATTTATGTAGCCATCAAGTCTAGGAATAAAAGCACCCCAAAACCAAGTCGCTATTTTGGGATAAGGATTCTCATGATGTTTTAGGTTATGAACTGTCCAAATGATTTTTGTTTTTCTTAATCGCATCCAATCAATGATTGTCAACAATACCATCATTCTAATAACAGATGTTAACGAATTTGAATTTTCAAACACTTTTTCTAAAGGCCAGTGTAAGTGTAAAATATCATAGGAATTTATAATTGCTTTACTTACTGAAAAATCATCTATATTTACACCTTTTTTTTTCATTGGTGAATATAACAAACAATTATAAGGATTTTTGTAACAACTTCTAAAAGCTGGTAGAGCAATAATTCTCATTTTATTTTAATAATATATTTTTAGATTCTAACTAACACTATTTTTTCAAACAATAAAAGGGCTTATAAAAATGCTTTTTAAAATTGCCATTTCACAAGCTGTCACTGTATCATTTTTTAATAGATAATAGTTTTTTAGCCAATAAAATATCATTTTTCTGAAATCATTAATTAGATACGCAAAAAAAGCAAATGGTCTTTGATAGGGTTTTAATCTAATCATTCTAATATGGTGTCTTGTTAAACCTGAACCCCATGCTAAGGATATTAAATAATTTCTTTCCAATCGCCAAGCGGGAATTTTATGATAAGTAACAATTTGAGGTACATACCAAACCTCCCAACCTGCATTTTGTATATAGGATAATATTTCTATATCTTCTCCTTTGGTTAATAGAGATTTCCCATTTGGTCCTAATAAAAATAATCTTTCTGGTACAGCTTCTGACCAAGCCTTTTTAGAAATAATAATTCCAGCACCAGGGGGCAATACTTTTTGTTTATGGTCATTATAACAAAACTCTTTTTTCCCTCGATCAATAATGGCTAAATAAACAGCGATTTTTGAAAAGTCCTTTGGTGGTTCAATTTCAAAATCTGGTTTGATCACTCCTCCATAAGCACCTACATTAGGATATTTCTTAGCGAAATTAACAGCTTCTTCCACCCAATTTAGCTCTGGAATATTATCGTCATCAAGAAAACCGACAAAAGTACCTTGGGCTTCATTAATCGCTCTTTTTCTGGCAGTTGAAGCTCCTTGAATCGGTTCGAAAAAATATTTTAAGGGATAAATTTTGTCCCATTCTGATTGGTATTCTTTAATAATTTTGGCAGTGTTATCTATACTATTATTATCTATTACGATGATTTCCCAATCAATATTTTCTGTGTTTATCTGTTGTTTTAATTTATTTAAAACATCAGGCAAGGTTTTTTCTGCATTGTATGCTCGTATAGCAACGGTAAAATCAATCATAACTAAATATTAGCTGAGGAAATTAAATATATTGTAAAACCTTTTTTCTGATTATTAACTTGATTCTTCAGGGAAAAAAGCAAAGATCAGTTATCCTAGAAAGCGTAAAGTTTTGCATGGACACTAGGATATATCCATGGGTGGAGAGGGTAGAAAATCCCCTGATTGGGAGAGAATTGAAAGGGCGTTGTCAGTAGAAAGGGAATATGGCTACAAAAACTTGAAGGGGAATCAATATCGTTTCCATGAATTTCTCTGTCTTAGTTTTGGGGGCATTCCCCCTGTGTTAAATTTGATGATTGCTTTTAAGTGGCAAAGGGTAGCCAAGGAGTTTGCGGAATATCCTCAATTAACTTTACAAGAGAAAAAGGATTTGATTGCTTATGTGGAAGGATTTATTGATGAAGTAAAGGAAAAACAAAAGGAAGAAGCTGAAAGGAAAGAGGCTATCAAAGAGGACAATATAATACCTTTTCCCTCTAAGGTGGAAACTGTTGCTGTTACTCCCAAGGTGAAAGAAACTGTTGAGAAGATTACTTTAGATAGTCCTGTTATTAACTTGAAATGTGTTAATAATCGGCAAAATAAGTTGTTAGAAAAACTTGGGATTTATAGAGTTAGGGATGTTTTATTTTATTATCCTCGGGAGCATATTGATTATGGTAATAAGATTGCGATTAAGGATTTGGAAGCAGGGGAAACAGTTACCGTGATTGGTACGGTGAAAAAATGTTCTTGTTTTAGTAGTCCAAAAAATAAAAAATTAACTATTCTTAGTCTTGTTATTCGGGATAAGACAGGAGACTTGAAAATAAGTCGTTTTTTTGCGGGAAATTATTACGGTAGTAGGGGATGGCAGGAGAAGATGAAGCGCTCTTATCCGATGGGGGCGCTGATTGCGGCTTCGGGGTTGGTGAAAGCAAATAAGTATGGCATTACCCTTGATAATCCTGAGTTTGAGGTTTTGGATTCTGGGGGAGGCAGTATCAATTCTCTGAAAATTGGTCGGTTATTACCTGTATATCCTCTCACGGAAGGGGTGGCGGCGGATTTGATTCGTAAGGCGGTGGTGGAATGTTTACCAACTTTATCGGCAATTGATGATCCTCTACCAATTAATCTTAGAAGGCAATATAGCTTAGTGAATTTGCAAAAGGCGATCGCCCATATCCATTATCCAGACAACCAAAAACAACTTACAGAAGCTAGAAGAAGACTAATCTTTGATGAATTTTTCTACCTGCAACTAGGCTTTTTAGAAAGGAGAAAACAAGATAGGCAAAACCGCCAAGCCTCCCCCTTCATCCCCCAAGGAAAACTCATTGAAGAATTTAACCAATTACTCCCCTTCCAGCTAACCGATGCCCAACAAAGGGTAATCAACGAAATCGAAACCGACTTAGAATCATCCTCCCCCATGAATCGCCTTGTGCAAGGGGATGTAGGCTCAGGAAAAACCATCGTCGCCGTTTTTGCTATCCTTGCCGCCCTTCAATCAGGGTATCAAGCCGCCCTCATGGCGCCCACGGAAGTATTAGCAGAACAACATTACCGCAAGATAGTACAGTGGTTTAACCTGCTCCATTTGCCCGTAGAATTGCTCACAGGGTCAACTAAAACCGCCAAACGGAGAGAGATCCATTCCCAACTCCAAAGCGGAGAATTGCCCCTTTTAATTGGCACTCACGCTCTGATTCAAGATCCCGTTAAATTCCGTAATTTGGGGCTAGTGGTAATTGATGAACAACATCGCTTCGGGGTGCAACAACGAGCCCGTCTGTTAGCCAAAGGCAAAGCCCCCCATGTCCTCACCATGACAGCCACCCCTATCCCCCGCACTCTCGCCCTCACCCTTCACGGAGACTTAGACGTAAGCCAAATTGATGAACTTCCTCCCGGTAGGCAACCTATTCAAACAACGGTATTAGCAGGAAAACAGCGCACCCAGGCCTATGAATTAATTAAAAGAGAAGTAGCCCAAGGCAGACAAGCCTATGTAATTTTTCCTATGATTGAAGAATCCGAAAAACTAGATGTCAAAGCCGCCGTTGTCGAACATGAAAAATTTACCGAAAAAATCTTCCCCGATTTTCAGGTGGGCTTACTCCATGGGCGAATGTCTTCCGAGGAAAAGGAAGCTGCCCTCACCGCTTTTCGGGATAACCAAACCCAGATAATTGTCTCCACCACCGTTATCGAAGTGGGGGTTGATGTACCCAATGCTACAGTTATGTTAATTGAAAATGCCGAGCGTTTTGGTTTATCACAATTACACCAATTAAGGGGTAGGGTAGGTCGTGGTAGTCACAAATCCCATTGTTTACTAATTAGTGGTAGTAAATCTCCTGATGGCATCCAAAGATTAAAAGTATTAGAACAATCCCAAGATGGCTTTTTCATCTCCGAGATGGATTTACGGTTAAGGGGGCCTGGGGAGGTTTTAGGCTCTCGTCAATCGGGGTTGCCAGACTTTGCCCTTGCTAGTTTAGTGGAAGATCAAGAGGTGTTAGTATTGGCAAGGGATGCGGCGGAAAAGATTTTGTTACAAGATAAATATATGCAGGATGGCTCTAGTTTAAAAAATGAATTGGCAAGACGTTATCAAAAGTTAATCGGTAGTGAAATGTTAACTTAGGTAGTGGTGATTGGGGGGATAAAAATTAATGGTTAATTGTCTATTGTTCATTATCAATTTTTACTACAACCTGAATCAAAAAAACAAGTTAAAGTATAGGTGTTAAGTTTTATGAAGACTGAGGTCGGTTTATGTTAGAACTCTATCAATTTGAATTATCGCAATTTTCTGAAAAAATACGTTTAATACTCGACTACAAAGGACTGGAATATAAAAAAATTGAAGTCACCCCCGGTATAGGGCAGTTAGAGGTTTTCAAAATCTCTGGACAAAGACAAGTACCTGTTTTAAGAGATGGTGATACGGTAATTAGTGATTCTACGGAAATTGCTTTATATTTAGATCGTAAATATCCCGAAAAACCTCTTATTCCTTCCGATGCAGTGGCTAGGGGGCAATGTTTATTGATGGAAGAATGGGCGGATGAGTCTTTAGGTTTAAAAGGACGTAAAACTTTTTTGGGCGCCCTTAATCAATATCAAAGTTTCCGCACTTGTTTTTTACCTAATAACACTCCTGATTTATTAAAAAATCTTGTGGGTGCTATTCCGGGAGACTTTTTAGGGGCTATTGGTAATGATATGTTTAAGGAAGCTGAAAGAGGTTTGAAACAGGATTTAGAAGCCCTTAGTTTAATTTTACAAAATCAACCTTATTTGGTGGGTGATGAACCTAGTTTGGCGGATTTGACGGTGGCTGCCCTTAGTACCATTATTAAATTCCCAGAGGTGGCTTATTATGATGTGCCGATGGATATTGCGGGTAAAGGTATTCCAGGTTTGGCTGATAATAGTGCCTATGAGCCTTTCTTTACTTGGCGCGATCGCCTTTATGCCCAATATCGTCAACCTTTAGATGATTCGAACCGTAGTAATGGTAGTAGTAATGGGGATGATAGCAAACCTACTTCCATCGAAATTGAATAATTATTAAGTATTAGAGGGCGTTGTGATGCGCCCTTTTTTTGTGGGATAAATAGTAAAAATGTTGGAGGTTAAATATTATTAATGGTTCAATACCTTGTTTTTTTGACGATTTCGACGGGTTTATATGCTTTGTTTGGGTTAGGGCTAAATTTACAATGGGGTTTTACGGGGTTAATTAATTTTGGTCATGTGGCATTTATGACCATTGGGGCTTATACTACTGTTTTACTTAGCCTCCAAGGGGTTCCCATTTTTTTAGCGGTCATCATTGGCATTGTGGGGGCTTCTATACTGGGTTTGTTGATGGGGGCTTCTACCCTCCGATTACGGGAAGATTATTTGGCTATTGTCACCATTGGGGTAGCTGAGTTTCTGCGTTTGGTGGCACAAAATGAGGAGTGGTTAACTAGGGGAAATTTTGGTATCCAAAGTTATCCGTTACCTTTTGGCTCTTTTCAACCTAATTTTGCAGGGAAGTTAATGATGATTTTTATTTTAACTATCTTAGCTATTTTTGTAATTTGGCGTTTATTTATTAACATTAAACAACAGCTAAAAGGAGGAAAAGAAGTACAGGGAAAAAGTTTTCAATATTCCAAAGCTAGGGATGTTTATATTAAAGGATTTATTACTTTTTTATTGGTTTTAATTACGTACATCAACGGTGCGATCGCCCTTTATAACTACACTTATAAATCAGGATTAATGTTATTAATATTAATAGCATTGGGAGCAGTTTATTATGGATTAGATTTATTAGTTCATTCCCCCTGGGGTAGAGTTTTAAAAGCTATCAGGGAAGATGAAGAAATCCCTAAAGCACTAGGGAAAAACGTTTTTTGGTACAAACTACAAGCCTTTATGTTGGGAGGCGGAATCGCTGGTTTAGCAGGTTCTTTTTATGCTTGGCAATTTACCACCATTTATCCTAGTAGTTTTGAATCTTTAATTACTTTTAATGCTTGGATTATTATTGTAGTCGGTGGTGCTGGAAATAATGCAGGAACGATTCTTGGGGCGGTAATTTTTTGGGCTTATGAATCTTTAACTAGATTTATTTCTGATAATTATGACTTCATTACTACGGCTCAATTAAGTTCTTTAAGAATGATGATTATTGGTTTAGTTTTAATGGTATTAATTGTGTGGAGACCCCAAGGAATTTTGGGTAAAAAAGGTGAACTATCTTTAGGAAAATAACCATAAAAAAACCCCCAAAAAGGGGGCATTATTTAGATTATAAAATCTATGCTAAAGCAGGAACGGCCTCTTGCCAACGTCCTACGGCTTTACCGAAGACAGCCAATTCCTTAACCAAAGCATCGAAAGCATCGGGGGTTAAAGATTGAGGGCCATCGGATAACGCCTTAGCAGGGTTGGGGTGTACTTCAATCATTAATGAATCTGTACCCGCTGCGATCGCACCTTTTGCCATAGCAGGAACATACTCAGACTTACCAGTACCATGACTAGGATCAATCATAATAGGTAAGTGAGTTAGAGTTCTCAACACAGGTAAAACAGATAAATCTAACACATTACGGGCATAAGAGCGATCGAAGGTACGAATACCACGCTCACACAAAATCACATTAGGATTACCCGCTGCCAAAATGTATTCCGCCGCCATCAACCACTCATCAATGGTGGCAGACATACCCCTTTTCAAGAGTACAGGCTTAGGTTGAGCGCCTACTTTTTTGAGGAGAGAGAAATTTTGCATATTTCTTGCCCCAATTTGTACCACGTCTGCATACTCAGAAATTACATCTAAATCTGCGGTATCCATAACTTCGGTAATAATACCCAGACCACTAGCATCTCTAGCAGCAGCTAGCAATTCGAGCGCACTTTCACCATGACCTTGAAACGCATAAGGAGAAGTTCGAGGCTTGTATGCACCACCCCGTAAAAACTTAGCTCCCGCCGCCTTGACTCTAATCGCCGTTTCCACGATCATCTCTTCATTTTCAACGGAGCAAGGCCCTGCCACAATAGCGATAGGATTATCTCTACCAATGGCTACATCTCCATTAGGAGTAGAAATTACAACCTCACTAGGTTGTCCATGGTGATATTCCAAACTAGCACGTTTGAAAGGTTTTTCAACCCTCAACACACTCTCAATCCAAGGACTAACTTCTTGAATTTGTTCACGATTAAGGGATGCGGTTTCGCCTACCAAACCGATAATCACCTTAGTTTGTCCAACGATTTTTTCGGGTGTTAAACCCCAAGAACCTAACTCCTCGCTTACACGGGTAATTTCAGGCTCGGGAGTACCGACTTTCATTACAACGATCATAATTAATATACCTATTTATTTCATTATCAACTGTCAACTCAAATATTGATCAGTCTTTTAATTGATTTTTGGCTTCTCTTGCTTCTTTGGCTTCCTGTCGAGCGGCGCGCCAAGCGGACAACATCCTACCGACATTAAGAGAAAACTCTTCTGTGCCCAGCAAAGTACCTACTCTTCCCTCATCCCACGAGGTGGAGAAAATGCCATAACTCAAACCTAACACACCTAACCCAAATAAGCCCAAACTGACTAATAAAACGGCGGTGTTAGGAATTTTTAACCATTCTTGGGTAACAACTAAATAGAAAACAAAAAAGGAAGATATACCTAATCCAGTGGGGATGCCACTAAAAATAGCCATTCTCCGAACCATTCTTTTGCTGACTTCTTCAGGGATTTCCTTTAAAGATGCTTCTTGCTTTTTGTTCCTTTTTCCAGTGTCTTTGGTAGGCTTAACACTGGCTTGGGATTTACTTTGGGCAGGAGGTTTTTTTTCTACCTTTTCTTTCTTGGTCTTTGGTTCAAAGGGTAATGGTTTTCTTTCAGAAGGAGATGGCATAGTTAATATATTTCTCTTTTTAATTCCTATTTTTAACCACGAATACCTAATTTTTTGATTAAATCTTGGTATCCTTGGGGATCTTTTCTTTTGATATATCCTAACAAACGTTTACGTTTACCAATGATTTTTAGAAGACCACGACGGGAAGAGTGATCTTTTTTGTTAACTTTTAGGTGTTCGGTTAGTTGGCTGATTCTGGCACTTAAAAGGGCAACCTGTAAACTAGAAGATCCAGTATCGGTTTCATGGGATTGATATTGACCGATGATTTCTTGTTTTTTCTCTTGGGTTAAACTCATTTTTCCTAATATTTTTGAAACTGCAACCTCCAATTATATCACAAACAAACAATTGAGAATTGAGAATTGATAATGGATAATAGGTAGGTAAAATCAATGGTGTTTTAGGAATTTTTTTAGGTTATGCGGATATTTATCAGTACGGGGGAAGTATCGGGAGATTTACAAGGGGGGCTGTTGACGGAGTCTTTGTTAGGGCTAGGTAAATCTTTAGGAATGGAGATGGAAATAAGTGGTTTGGGGGGCAAAAAAATGGCGAGCGCAGGGGTTAATTTAATTGCTGATACTACGGCCATTGGCTCGGTGGGTTTGTTGGAATCTTTACCTTTTATTATCCCTACTTGGCGGGTACAACGGTTGGCAAAAAAACATTTACGGGAAAATTTGCCTGATGTGGTGGTGTTGATTGACTATCTTGGCCCTAATTTGAGTATTGGTACTTTTTTGAAGGAGAATTTTCCTGATATTCCTGTGATTTGGTATATTGCACCACAGTTTTGGGTGTGGACTCCCATGGAACAAAATGTTAATCAATTAGTCAGTGTAACTGATAGGTTATTGGCTATTTTTCCCGAGGAGGCTAAGTTTTATGAGCAGAAGGGGGTTTCTAGTACCTATGTTGGTCATCCTTTGATAGAAAAATTTAGGGATAATCTTTCTCGGCAGGAGGCTAGAAGTAAGTTGGGGATTGATTCTGAGCAAAGGGCGATCGCCCTTATTCCCGCTTCAAGAAAACAAGAGTTAAAATATCTTTTGCCTGTGATGCTAGAAACGGCCCAAGAAATTCAAAAACAAGTAAATGGGGTTAAATTTTTTCTCCCTGTTTCCCTGCCCCAATACCGCCCACAGATAGAGTCGATGATCAACAAATCAGGATTAGATATTACCCTCTATGATGGGGATAGTTTAGATTTATTTCCTGCCCTCGATTTAGCCATTACCAAATCTGGCACCGTTAATTTAGAATTAGCCCTATTAAAAATTCCTCAAGTAGTTATCTATAAAGTAAATCCTTTTACTATTTGGGTAGGGAGAACATTTTTAAAATTTTCGATTCCCTATATGTCCATGGCTAACCTCATTTTAATGGAGGATATTGTTCCTGAATTGTTACAAGAAGAAGCTACCGTTAGTAATATTATTCAAGAATCCCTTGATTTATTGCTAAATGGCGATCGCCAAAAACTTCTCCAAAATAACTATCAAAGAATAATAGACAGTTTAAACCAAGGAAATCCAAATACATCAGCTACCCAAAAAGTAGCCCAAGAAATTATTAACTTTAGTAAAAAATAATAAATATACCATGCTAAAAACTATCAAATACCCATTCTTAATCATTCTCAGTACCATTGTCCTATTACCCGCCTGCAACTTAGCAAATAACGTTGATGAAGTCACTAATCCCATCGAAGAAGAAACCATCACAGAAACCCCAGAAATAGCCCCCATTGACGATAGTAATTCCACAACACTAAATCTGCAAACTTCAGGACAGGGAATTTTTGAGCTAGAAAATAGAGAAGCCATGGAAATTACCGCCGTTTCCTTCACCATGACAGATGACGATAAAAGTGAAATCAATATCACCCTCGCTGACAATACCACCATTTCATTTGCAGGGGAAACCCAACAAGACAACGATTCCATTATTACCTCCCTTACAAATTCGGGTATGGCAGATGCCGAAGGTTATCTAACCATGCAACATCAAAACGAAGAGATAACCCTATTACAAGGAGAAGGTTTATTAGACTCCCAACCATTTTCCATCAATTTTGCCCTAGAAGAAAATGAAACTAATCCCCCTGGAGAAAATGAAACCACCGTCCCAGAAGAAAATCCATCATCCAATGATATTAATTTTTATCAACAACTAGGACAAGGCATATTTAGTCTGGAAGGAAGACAAAATGAGATTATCTCTTCTGTGATGGTACAAATTAACGAAGATAATAAAGCCACCATCGGAATGTCTCTCAGTAATGATACAATCTTTAACTTTCGTGGAGAAGTTTCCCAACAAGATGCCTACACCATCAACATTCAACTAACTTCATCAGGAATGGCCGATGCAGAAGGTTTATTAAAACTAGAATATGGAGCGAATAATTCTATAAATAATCTCATGGCAAATGGTAAATTAGACGGACAAACATTTTTAATTAATTTTAGTAAATAAGATTAATTTTAACCATAACAACTAAACTATAAATAGTAGCTAATTTCTTTTTTTTTATATATAAAAAAGACCCCGACATCCCCAGCTTTTTTCACTATTTGAAACCAGCAAGAGAAGGAGGTGTATGAAACATAAGTTAATTAGCTACAGTTACTCTAAACCCCATTGGTGCTTGAGTACATCTTTATACATATTCTCCCTAACAAGCATTTGCTCATATAGTTTAATTAAAAAATCCCTAGCTTGTTCCCTACTCATTTGGTCAACCTGAGTTTCAAATGAACGCAAATTAAACTGTTGTTCTAGGGATAGTTGTGCTTTTTTGTTCATAACTTTCATACACTCCTTTGTTTTGTGATAATTTTGCCTAGATAACTAAGCATTTATCAGAACTAATAACTACACCCATCATAACAATAGGATTCGGAAAATAAATGCTCATTATGAACAATAAGTAATTGTACTCATGCTATTTTTTGCCATGTAAGTTATTGTTAGGCATCCAAAACCTTTTATTTATCAAGGTTTACTTCAATACAGTAAAGGGTGACTAAAGTAAATATTTTTTTAGCAAAAGTTAACAAAATAAGATAATCCGTTACACAATTTTCAGAAAAATAAGTAAATTTGAGTCCGATTTATAAACTGTACTTACAGTGTTGACTTAACTATTGCCTGCCCTAATAAGCGCTAAATACCATGGCTTTTACCCAATACCCAATGACGACGGAAAAAACGGTATAAAGATGATTCTTCTAAGGATAGATAAATAGGTCGCCCGTGGGGGCAAGTATGGGGATTTCTGGTCATTTTCCATCTATCTACCATGTCTTGCATCTGATTGATGGTCAATTTTGTACCATTACGAATGGCACTACGACAGGCAACGGCAACCATGGCACTATCAACATCTGCACCCCAACTCAATTCCAGAAGGGCTTCGGTGATGTCATCTCTTTGGGCTAACATCTGGGGAATATTACGCACTGCCCACAAGTCTTCCCCAAAACTTTCGATGTCTAGTTGGAGGTTGGTTAGTTGCTCAATTTGTTTTGGTAAAAGGTTATGAAGAATAATCGGTTGGGGGAGGGGAATTAGTTGCCATTGGTCTTGCAGTTGTTCATATAATATTCTTTCATGGGCGATGTGTTGTTCTATGAGCCACATTCCTTGATCATGTTCAGCTATGATGTAGGTGTTGCGTGATTGGGCTATTACTTGTAAATCTATTAAGCCGATAGTTTTTTCTTGGGGGAGATTTGTTTCTGTTTTTTCGACATTATAAAGAGTTTTATTTTCGGATACTTTAAAGATATTCTCTACTCTTTTATTTTCTATTTGGTGATTGATATTATTATCAGTTATTCTAAAAATATTATTAATAGCGGACTTAATTTGCTCTTGCCAAAATTCAATATTATGTAAGTAAATTTCTGCTTTTGCTGGGTGTCGATTCCAGTCTATTTGTTGGGGAGAGGTTTTGAGATGGATAAAAATAACGGGAAAACGATCGCGCCCTAGGGTACGATGAAACGCTGAATAAATAGCTGATTCTAGCTCAGGAGATTTTACCACTCTGCCATTTATTCCTATTTTAACCCAGTCTGGGCGAGGACGAGAAAGGCGATCGGGTAATCCTAAGACTAAATCTAGGGAGGATTGATTATTTTCTTGGGGAGTATTTATGGTTATTTGTTGGGAAGTTAAGTCATGATAATTGATAGTTTTAGACAGTTGAGAAAATATTTTTTGTACTTGCTCATTACCGTTTATATAAAGTATTAATTTATCATCTACAAATAGTTGCCAAGTTACTTCAGGATGGCATAGGGCAAGTTGTCCAATTAGGGTTTGAATTTGTTTAATTTGTTGTTTGAAAGGGGGGGTTGCCTGACGACGTAGAGGAATATTTTTAAAGAGGTTTTCCACTGTAACTATGGTCCCGGGGGCGATCGCAACGGGATTAACTGTACTAAAATGATTATCATGGCAACAAATCTCATAACCACAATCATCCGCCACCCGACTAACGATTTTTACATCCGCTAACTGGGCAATACTATGTAACGCTTCTCCCCGAAAACCGAGGGTGTTGATATGGTGTAAATCTTTCGTTTCCCTTATCTTGCTAGTAGTGTGGGCTTGAGTGCATAACAGCAAATCATCCTTATCCATAGCCCTACCATTATCCGCCACCTGAATCATCCACAACTCAGGCTTAAGACTAACGACAATGCGACTAGCCCCCGCATCCAAACTATTTTCCGCCAACTCCCTTACCACCGCCGTGAGAGAATCTATCACCTCCCCCGCCGCAATTAATTTTATGACATCGATAGGAAGTTTTTGAATTAACATCATTAGCAATTGAGAATGGGCAATGGGCAATGGGGGATGCCAAAAATTTATAAAAACTTGTGACTCATTACCAATTATTTTATTATCAATCAATTATTGGTATATTGATAGTCAGTAATCATCCAATATATTAAAGATATGGCAGGTAAAATCAAAAAAGGAACCTACGTCAAAGCCGTTAGAGAAAAACTAGAAAATAGTCTCGAAGCCAAAGCCAGTGATAGCCGTTTTCCTAGCTACATATTTGAAAGCAAAGGAGAAATCCTCGACTTAAACGATGAATATGCCCTAGTAAAATTTTACACCCCAACCCCTAATGTTTGGTTTCGTCTCGACCATTTAGAGGTAATCGACTAGAATTAATTTTATGGCAGAATCCATCTATCTCTCATCCTGTAATAAACTAGCCAAAGTATCCATTATCGGGGCAGGAAATGTAGGACGCACCGTTGCCCAACGGGTTATTGAAAAAAATTTGGCAGACGTTTGTTTACTCGACATTATCGAAGGCTTACCCCAAGGGATTGCATTGGATTTAACCGAAGCCCAAGGCTTAGAGTATCACCATTGTGAAATAATGGGAACTAACGATTATGCCGATACCAAAAACTCCGATATTGTGGTTATTACCGCAGGAATTGCTAGGAAACCCGGAATGACTAGGGAAGATTTATTAAAAATCAACGCCAAAATAGTCATCGAAGCTACCCACAAATCTCTCCATTATTCTCCCAATGCAGTGTATGTGGTAGTTACCAACCCTCTGGATGTGATGACTTACCTAGTCTGGAAAACCAGTGGTTTACCCTCTGAGAAAGTGATGGGTATGGCGGGGGTGTTGGATTCTGCGAGGTTAGAAACCTTTATTGCTTTTGAGTTGGGGGTATCTATCCATGATGTGCAGGGCATGGTATTGGGAGGGCATGGGGATTTAATGTTGCCCATTCCGAGGTATTGCACCGTTAGTGGTATTCCTATCACTGAATTATTACCCACCGAAACCATTGATAAATTAATTCAGCGCACCCGAGATGGAGGTGCAGAAATTGTCCGTTTACTCAAAACTGGCAGTGCTTATTATGCCCCTGCTTCTTCTGCTTGTTATATGATTGAGTCGATTTTATTTAATCAGTCTCGGTTGTTGACAGCGGCGGCTTATCTTCAAGGGCAATATGGCTTAAATGATTTATTTTTAGGTGTACCTTGTCGATTGGGTAGCAATGGTATTGAGCAAATTTTGGAAATTAATTTGACTCCTGAAGAAAAAGATATTTTGCAAAAATCGGGTAAATTTGTCCGTGATAGTATTGATGTTGTTCTCAACTTTCGGTAAATAACTTAAATCATAGAACTATTTTTCAGGAAAAAGCGTCAATTATAATGAATTGTTGTACAATGACTTGTTAACCTCAAGCACTCATCGATACAAAAAAAAAGAGATACTATGTGGAAAAAATTGACCCTTAAATTAGCATCAAAACTAGGAATTATCGCCTTTTTCTGGATGATACTCTTTTGCGCATCCGCCGAGGCAGCCCTAGAGTTAAGGGTAATGGTACGTAAAAGTGCCAATAGTTTACCCATCGGAAGTTCAACTACCGCCGTGGTAAAAGGTGGAGATGGTAGAGTATTAGGACAAGTAGCCGCCAGAAATTCCTTTAATGTTCGTGGCAATGGAAATAATGTTAATTTAGGGCAATGGAATTCTAATCGCATTTGGTTAGAACCCACAGGGGATGGGGTAGTATGGATTGGGGATAAATGGTATCGAGGTAGAGTTTTGTTAGTTAGGGAAGGTAGTGGAGTTACAGCCATTAACTATGTTGATATGGAAGAATATTTATATAGTGTCGTGGGGGCAGAAGCTATTCCCAGTTGGCCCCAAGAAGCCCTCAAAGCCCAAGCAGTGGCTGCCCGTAGTTATGCTCTCCATCAACGAAATAATTCCCGTAATGCTCTTTATGACCTTGATACTACCACAAGAACTCAGGTATATAAAGGATTAAGTAGTGAATACACAACTACCCATCAAGCAGTAAGAGCTACGGAAAATCAGGTAATGACTTACAATGGACAAGTAATTTTAGCGGTGTTTCATTCTTCTTCGGGGGGGCATACGGAAAATGTAGAGGATGTGTGGACTTCCCCTTTACCTTATCTTCGTGGGGTGGTAGATTATGATCAAACTTCCCCCGTGTTTTCTTGGAATAAAACCGTTAATACCAATCAAATTAGTCGGGCAGTGGGGGGTATTGGTAATATTCGTTCTATGGTACCAGAAAGAACAACTCCTCAAGGTAGGGTGGTATCTATGCGGGTGGTGGGAGATTCTAATACTCGTAGTGTCAGGGGTACGGATTTAAGACAGGCGTTAGATTTGCGTAGTACCCTTTTCCGTGTTTCCATGGGTAATGGTGGAGTGCAGGTTTCGGGAAGAGGTTTTGGCCATGGTATTGGTTTAAGTCAGTGGGGTACTTATTATTTAGCTCAAAATGGTATTAATTATCAACAAATTTTGGCTCATTATTACCAAAATGCTCGACTTTCTCGATTACAAACTAGATAATTTTTATAATTTGCCATGATTACCGTATCTCCCCTTCAGGATTGGGAAATATCCTTTGATTATATCGGCACTGTTTTAATGGGGCAGTTGAGAGATGGGCAATATTTAGTGTGGGAGTTGACGGCGGAAAATAGTCATTTTGTTCGTTTTAATAATGCTAAGGTAAGGCAGACGGGCATGGTGGTGGATGGGCAGGTGTCCATGAAGATGATTGCGGAGGGGAGAATTGCTTATGTTGATTTTCCTTTGACGGGGGATAAGGAGGTTGATTTATCCATTGCCCAAGAATCTTTTGATTATTTACAGGGGATAATTTCTCAATTGCCTCTGGATCCTTATATTGTGTTACCTTCTAATCAAGGCTCTAGTCATGAGGTATATGGGGGGAGTTTGCTTCATCCTGATGAGGTGGTGAATCATATTTTACCTTTGGTGCAGGGGTTAGATTTTACGGGGCTTTATGCTTCGGGGAGTGTGATTCGGGCAAATTACAATTCTTTGGGGCAGAAACATTGGTTTGCTACGGAGTCTTTTTTTGTGGACTATTCTTTGATTAATGCCCATGGGAAGGCTATTAAGGGGTGTTATTCAGGGCGTGATTGGGATGAGGCACTTTTTTTGAAGCACATTGAGGGGGAAAGGGTTTTACTAACAAAGTTAGATTTACCTATCCATGAGGTTTTACCTAATGCTTATGGTGCTTATCTTGCCCCTGCAGCAGTGGCTGATTTGTTACATATGTTTTCTTGGGGGGCGATGGGGGAGGCTTCTATTCGTCAGGGGGGTAGTTTTTTGTCTGGAATGAGGGATAGGGGGGAGAGTTTATCTTCTTTGTTTAATTTACGGGAAAATTTTGCTGGGGGTAGTGTGCCTCGGTTTAATAATTTTGGGGAAATTTCTCCTTTATGTTTACCTTTGTTTGAGGGGGGTAAATTGGTTAATACTCTGATTAATAGTCGTACGGCTAAGGAGTATGGCTTACGGGCAAATGGTGCGAATGGGGGTGAAACTTTGCGATCGCCCGAAATACTAGCAGGAAACCTCAAATCAGAGAATATTTTATCGGCCATAGGTACTGGGTTATATATCTCTAATTTACATTATCTTAACTGGAGCGATCGCCCCGGGGGCAGGGTAACGGGAATGACTCGTTATGGTTGTTTTTGGGTGGAAGATGGGGAAATTGTGGCTAGTATCAAGGATTTACGATTTGATGATTTTCTTGGTCAAATTTTTGGTGATAATCTCGTGGATTTAACAGATTTTCAAGAGTTTATCCCGGATGTTGGCACCTATGGAAATCGCTCCCTGGGCGGTAGTCTTGTACCCGGTATTTTGTTAAAAGCCTTTACTTTTACTCTTTAAATTCTAAGGATAAAACAGGGATAATTCAATCGTTATTATTTTCTGCCTCTTACCTCTTGCCCATCCCAAGCAAAAATCTTAAAATCAGTAACACCTAATCATCAACCATTATTAACCGTGAATATTTCTATAGAAAAAGGCTTTATTAAAATAAGAGAATTTAACCATTATTACGAGTGGGTAAAACAAGAAGATAACAACTCAAAACCCGTCATGGTTTTTATTCATGGTTGGGGTGGTTCTTGTAATTACTGGCGTACTACGGCAAGGGCGATCGCACCTTATTTTGATTGTTTATTATATGATATGAGGGGCTTTGGTCAATCTCAGGAAAAAATCCCCAATGATAAACCCCAATCCTACGAATTAGAAGAATATGCCCAAGACTTACTCACCCTATTAGAAGCATTTAACCTAGAGAAAATTTATCTCAACTCCCACTCCATGGGGGCATCCATCGCCACCCTTTTTCTATCCATTGCGCCCGAAAAAGTAGAAAAAGCCATCCTCACCTGTAACGGTATCTTTATTTATAATCCCCTCGCCTTCTCCATCTTTCATCAAGTGGGGGGATATGTGGTTAAACTCCGCTATAACTGGCTTTTAAAAATTCCCCTCGCCGAAAAGTTTTTCATGGCAAGATTTTTACATCGCCCCATTGCCAAGGAAATGAGCATCGCTTTTTTAGAAGACTTTTTAATGGCAGACTATCAAGCCGCCCTTAATACCATCTATTCTTCTGTGAGTAAAAAATCAGTGGAAACCTTACCCCAAGCCTATCAAAACATTTCTGTACCCACCCTGTTAATATCAGGGGAAAAGGATCAAATAATTCCTGCTAGTATGGGTAAAGCCGCCGCCCTTCTTAATCCAGAAAAGATTGAATACTATTCCATAAAAGATACTGGGCATTTTCCCATGTTAGAAGATAGTGTCACTTATTTAAAAGTTATGGGAGACTTTTTAGAATTAAATATTAGTAGTTAAAATAAAATATAAATCTGATTTATCCCTAAACAATTATTTTAAATAACATTTCTCAAACGAGAAAAAATAAGTAATAAAATGCTCGTAACAAATAAAGCTATTAATCCAGCTACCATAGGAGCAATAAAAATACTAAATACGGGTAAATTAAAGAGGGTAAATAACGAACTATGAAGCAGGGGAAGAAAATAAACTAAAGCCATGGTTGCACCCCCGACAAATAGTAAATCCCATTTTTCAATTACTTTTTTCCAGAGCATTAAAACTAATAAACCCATTATTCCTCCTAAAATTCCCATTTGTACCCCCAACGAAAGAGTTTCTAGTAGGCTAGTAATGGCGATCGCCACTAATACCCCCTCAAAAGCCCAAAAACTTACTCCCCTTAAGATAGAAGCCATGGGCAAGGGTTGTTTAGGAGTTTTTTCCTTCACAGGTTTTTGCGGTTTTTCCGTCGGTTGAATACCTTGTTTAGTAGGATTTACTGGCTCAATATGGACAGGTTCGGGTTCATGGGTAGGGGGACTTGTATTTGTGGTTACAGGGGGATTAACCGTGGGCTGAGGATTCATAGGAGGAACATTTGCCACCCCTTGCTTGGGAGGATTAATAATTTTAAGAGCATCCGTTGCATTTTGAAATCTTTTGGCTGGATTATGTTGTAACATTTTTTCAATGGTAAGCCCGAGGCGATCGCTCACTGTAACATACTTGCGCCACTGCCATGTATTACTGTAAGCATCATATAAATCCGTGACAGGCTTCCCCGTCAAAAGATGGACACAAGTCACCGCCAAAGCGTATAAATCCGTAGAAGGAAAAACCTGAGCCCCTGCCATTTGCTCTGGGGGGGCAAAACCCATAGAATAAATACCAGTAGATTTCCCTTGAGGATTGACGCCATGATTCGTCACCACCTTCACCGCCCCAAAATCAAGAAGATAAATCACCCCATCGTGCCTACGCATAACATTAGAAGGCTTTATATCTCGATGAATTGAGCCGTTGCTATGGACAAAAGCTAAAATTTTGAGAACTTCTTTTAAAATTTGCGTGACTTCCTGCTCAGAAAAAGCCCCCCTTTGTAGCAATTCCTGCTCTAAATCCTGCCCCTCAATATATTCTTGCACCAAATAAAAATATTGTTCTTCTCCTTGTTTTTTACCATTAATAGTACCTTGCACAATTAACGGAAAATAAGCAAATAAATCAGGAATTTGTGGATGACGATTACCCAAATTTTCCAATACAAGGGCTTCTCTTTCAAACAATTCCAATGCTACTACCAACTCCGCCTCTCCTAAATCTCCCTCTGGCTGAAACTGTTTTACCACACACTTTCTCATGGTGGGGCTATATCTGTCTAAGGCTAAATATGCCGCCCCAAATCCCCCTTTTCCCAGTAGTTTTATGGGTAAATATCGACCTGCTAATATTAGGGGCATTCCGCAACTAATGCAATATTTTTGTTGTACTGTTTTTAGCACCGAGACATTTTTTAATTCTCCAAAACTATTTATCGGATGTTGACAATAGGGGCGGGTACAGGTGATATTCATGGAACAAAATAGATTTTATATGGGGAATTATACTTTTATTATAATTAGATTTTACTGAGGGTAATGATTAAGGAACAAAAAAAGACATTAATCTTTAAACTGTATCTAAATAAGGTTTATGGGTACAGTCGTAGGATATTATTTTAATGATTATCTTGAACAGATTATAATTATATATATAGTTAAAAGTTTAAGCAATACTCAGTAATAACGAACAATTGATAAATGGGGTGCTAGTGACATAAAAATGGATAATAATTTTATTCTTCAAGAGCAACAAAAAGATTTTTGCCATCGTTTAAAAGCAGATTCTCTTTGTGCTTGTCGATCTCATAATTGTTATACTGAAATTGATACTATTAAGGCTTTTGCTACTAAAACTATCCTTAATAATTTAGAGGTTTTACTAAGAAATAAAAAAGGTAGTTCTGATTATCATAATATACTTTCTAAACATTTTCTTAATAGACTGGGAGAACATTTTTTACAACAACGTTACCAAGATCTGATCATTTTAGAGAAACGCCATAAGGGATTAGAAGTAATTAATAATAGTTTTGTCATTGAGGGTAACTCTAATTTTAATATTTTGGTAAAAACAGTCCTAAAGAGTGATGATATTTGTTGGTTTTTAACCCCAGAAGAAGTTAATAACTATGAATTAATTATCTTTTTTATTTCTGTGTATGATTTACAAGATGATATAAAAGATTATCCTTTAATTTTAGCTGGTTTTTTACCCCAAGAATATATCAAAAAATACATCACAAAAGACTATATTTATATCTCCGATTTATTTTACGGAGGAGCATTAAAAGGCTATTTACTTTGGGCAAGAAAAAAACAAATTAATCAATATACTAGATTAGGTAGATTTCATGAGCAAAAAGGAGAGTTTGACTTAGCTATTCATGCCTATAATAAAGCCTTAACCATTGGTGAAGCTAACTCTAATCTATATTTTCGGCGAGGAATGGCACTGTGGAAACAAGGATATTACCGTAGGGCTATTGATGATTTTTCGGCGACTATTAAACTTAACTCTAATCATTTTTTAGCCTACCATTGGCGGGGTTTTGCCTATACTTATTTTCAAAATTATGAATCTGCATTGCAAGATTATGAGCAAGAGGTAAGGATTAACCCCGTAAGTTTTTTAGGTTACTATAAACGAGCTTTTATTAAAACAAAATTGGGGAATTTTTTAGGGGCTTTGGATGATTATCGAATTTGTATTACAATTAATCCTAGTTTTTTTCTGGCTTATTATAATCGAGGTTTTGTTTATCTTAAGTTGAAGGATTATGAGGATGCGATAGATGATTATATTCAGGCTTTAAAACTTAATCCTAGTTTGTATCAAGCTCATTATAATTTGGGCTATATTCATCAACTTTTAGGACATCATTCCGAGTGTATTATGGCTTATAAACACTGTCTTAGGTTAAAACCTGATTATGAAAAACCTTATTTTAATTTGGCTATTTTACAGGCTGATTTAGGTTATATGCAAAAGGCGATCGCTCTTTATGACAAATTATTAACAATAAATCCTGATTTTATTCAAGCTAAGTATAACCGAGATTCGTTATATTTTATTAGGGAAAACGAAGGAAAACTATTAGGAGAATATACACAATATAATGACAAAAAAAATAAGAAAATTCCTTATCTAGTAGATATAAAAACCTATAACTCTTTAATTAAGAAGAAAGACTTTCTGGATTGATTAATTATTAAACCTTCTTTTGCCGACAAAAAACTGAACAATTGTTCATAATCTTTTGAAAAGATAGTCTATTATTTTTTGTTATAATATGTAGTCTAATTGCTAATATTTTTAAGACTATGACAACTAACTTATCCATCCCTTTCAAACAATCAATACCCCTCGATGAAATTGCCTACAACGAAAAAGGATTAGTAGCGGCGATCGCACAGGATCATTTAGATGGTACAGTATTGATGATGGCATGGATGAATAGAGAATCCTTACAAAAAACCCTCGACACTGGAGAAGCATGGTATTGGAGTCGCTCTCGTCAAGAATTATGGCACAAAGGGGCAACCTCTGGACATATTCAAAAAATAAAAGCCATCCGTTACGACTGTGATAGTGACGCTTTACTACTCACCATCGAACAAATTGGCGATGTAGCTTGTCATACAGGGGAAAGAAGTTGTTTTCACCAAGTTGATCATAGCAAATCTGCACCCCCTGCCGATACCCTTACAGAATTATACAAGGTAATTTGCGATCGCAAAAATAATCCCTCAGAAAAATCCTATACCTGTAGTTTATTCCAAGGAGGAGATAATAAAATTCTCAAAAAAATTGGTGAAGAAACCGCCGAAGTAGTCATGGCTTTCAAAGACGATAACCCCGCCGAAATTGCAGGGGAAGTGAGTGATTTGTTGTATCATACCCTCGTTGCCCTAGCCCATCATAATGTTGACATTAGGGAAGTTTACAAAAAACTAGACGAAAGAAAAAAATAGATGTTGTTGATTTTAAATATGATTTGGCAGTTTGGATAGGCAATGGTAACAATACTCGAATACTAATTTATTTTCGTAGTCTAACCATATTTCATACCGTAATTAAGGGTGGGCAATGCCCACCATTCACCAAGCCTTAATTGCGAATTAAAATTACCGCCGTTTCCACATGGGTAGTCTGGGGGAAAAAGTCAGCGGATTTTACCTTCTCAATACGATAATCCCCATTTTCACACAGTAACTTCAAATCTCTGGCAAGGGTAGCAGGATGACAACTCACATAGACAATTTTATTCGGTTTCATCTTCCCTAAACTCTCTATCACCTCTGGTTGACAACCCTTACGGGGAGGATCTAAAATTACCACATCTGCATGGGTAGTTAATTCAGGAAAAACAACCTCCGCCTTACCCACCACAAATCGAACATTATCGATGTCATTGATAGTAGCATTATGATTAGCTAATTCAATGGCTACCTTATCAAACTCAATACCAATTACATTATCGACCTTTTTGGCAATGGGTAAAGTAAGAGTACCAATACCACAGTATAAATCAATTACCGTTTCATTTCCTTGAAAGTCTAGGGTATCAATTACCCATTTAAACAGTGACTCCGCCACGGTGGTATTAACTTGGAAAAAGGTTTCTGTGCGGAGGGTAAGGGTTAATCCTGCAAATTCTTCTTTTAAATACAATCTTCCTGCCAATAATTCCGTTTCTTCCCCAAAAATTACATTAGTGGGTTTAGGATTATAATTTAAAGTTACTCCCACCACATTCGGATAACGCTCTAACCATAAGGGTGCTTGTTCTGCTAATTTAAAGTTACTGGGTTTACTGATGACAATGGTAATAAGAATTTCTCCAGTATTTTTACCAATACGAAAACAGAGATGGCGTAGGATACCTTTTTTCGTTTCCTCATCATAAACGGGGATGCCTAATTCTTGTAAGTCTTGTTTTATTTCGGCGAGGAGGGGGTTTAATCTTTCGTCTTGGATGGGGCATTGATTAAGGTTAACAATTTGATGGCTACCTTCTCGATAATAACCAGCTTTGAGAGTGCCGTTTTGGGATACTCCAAGGGGATAACTAGCTTTGTTACGATAACCCAAATCTTTATCTGCCAAAATGTCTTCCACTTCAAAATCAGTAAAACCACCAATACGGGTTAGGGTTTCTTTGACTTGATTTTTTTTAACTTCTAGTTGATGTTGATAATCTATATGTTGCCACTTACAACCTCCACATTTATCTGCCACTATGCAACGGGGGCGAATACGATTATCTGAAGGGTTGATAATGTTTTCTAGTCTCCCTTCGGCATATTTTTTCTTTACTTTTATTAGTTTAGCCTGAATGCGATCGCCCGTAACCGTATGAGGAATAAAAACAACCTGAGAATCAATTTTTCCTACCCCATTACCATCACTACTAACATCTTCTATATCAATCTCTACCAACTCACCTTGTCTAATCATTGAAGCTCTTTTTTTACCATTACAATACTTAGATCATATCAATAAATGGGGGGTAGATGTTGAGAGGTGGTAAGTATTATTAATTATCCATTATCAATTATTAATTATCCATTCCCATAGACGGTTTTCCCGATAACCATAATATTTTCTTCAACTATAATTAGAATGTAAAGAAATATTGAGCAAAAATGAGTATAGTTAACTTACAGGAAATATCCGATAACCTAGAGAGTAGTAATTCAAAGGATCGTTTATTGGCATTGGCTTCCCTAAGACAGGTTGATGCTGAAGATGCAGTGCCTTTAATTAAAAAAGTCCTTGATGATGAAGTGTTGCCCGTGCGCTCGATGGCTGTATTTGCTTTGGGTGTAAAGAAAACTGAGGAATGTTATCCTATTCTAGTCAAATTATTAGAAAGTGATCCCGATTATGGTATTAGGGCAGATGCGGCGGGGGCTTTAGGCTATCTTAACGACATCAGGGCTTTTGATGCTTTGGTAAGGGCTTTTTATGAAGATACCCAATGGTTAGTGAGGTTTAGTGCGGCGGTATCCTTGGGCAACTTAGGAGATATTCGGGCAAAACAAGTATTACTAGCAGCCCTCAGAAGTGGAGAAACCGTATTACAACAAGCGGCAATTTCTGCCTTAGGGGAAATCAAAGCGGAAGATTGTGTGGGTGATATTTTAGATTTTGCTCAGTCAGAAGACTGGTTGATTCGTCAAAGATTAGCGGAATCTTTAGGTAATTTTAACACTGAAAAAAGTGTTTCTGCCCTCAAATATTTAGCAAAAGATGCTCACCCTCAAGTGTCCCAAGCGGCTAATTATTCATTACAAAAGTCAGAACAAAATAATTAATTTTTACTTGCTATTGCTATCATTTTTATCTTAAATTCATTATCGAAAAAGTCTTGTTTTTACCTTCTATTTATTTCTAGGTTAAGCAAGATTTTTTTACTCAGTGTTAGTCAATTTAAGGGTGAAATACTTTTAATTACAAAAAGCATCTTATTTTATATCATGGTCATGGTTACATGGTACAGGATCATAACCTCCCGGGTGGAAAGGGTGACATTTCAAGATCCTTTTTATGGCTAAATAACTACCTTTAATTGTACCATGAAGGGCGATCGCCTCCAGGGCATAGGCAGAGCAAGTGGGCTGAAACCGACAACTAGGGGGAAATAAAGGGGAAATAAAAGCACGATACCCCTTAATTAATAAAATTAAAAAATGTTTCATCTTAACCGAGGAGGGCAAAAAAATCATCATCTAAATCATAGCCAAAAATTTGAGCCATAGCTTTTAAACGAGAATTTCCCGTCACCCCTTGAGACTTTAACCATTGATGGAGAGTAAAAACCTTACCCATGATAAAAATATCCAACGCCTCTGGATTATATTGTATGCCCTCCGTGCGCTTAAACTCGTGGGGTACAACCATCGCAGTATAACGGGCTAACTCCCCTTCACGCCAGTTGAGTAAGATTGGAAACCAAGGATAACGGGCATTGAGGGCGATAAACCATAAACGAATTTCAGGTATTTCCGAGAATTCTCGAGGGTCATTTTCGGATAAGGTATAATCAATTTTAAATTGAATTTGTTGCTCGGCGGATAATACCCCTTCTCTTTTTTCCCATTCCTCTACCATGGTAGTAACGGGGGATAAGTCTAATTTCTCAATATGTTGATTGTTGATAGTGATAATGGTCATATAAAGTATTTAATAATTGATGCTACTGTTAATATCAACTTTTATGAGCTTCCCTGTCAATCATCCATAGGGTTTATGGGAAAAGTTATTTAGTTGAAGTGAGGTGGGCAATGGGGAATAGGCAATGGGCAATGGTTAAGATTGATAAAGTAAGAAAAATTTAGTCTATTGTGCATTTACATAATTAATTATTTATCATAAATTTCACTGTACCAATCATGAACTTAAATATTCTTGGCAATAATCAAAAAAATCTTAGCTTTGCAGATCAATTTTGGCATAATTTTCGTAACAATAATGAGTCTATTAATAAAGTAATTTATGAGGAGAAAGAATCTCTTAACGAAACAGACTTTGATGTAGTTATTTGTGGAGGTACTTTAGGCATATTTTTAGCCACAACCCTCACATTAAAAGGCTATAAAGTGGCTGTGGTTGAAAAAGGAGTTTTACAAGGTAGGGAGCAAGAATGGAATATTTCTCGCCATGAATTAAGTTGTTTAATGGAGTTAGATTTACTAACTGAAAAAGAGTTAGAAGAAATCATATTCACTGAATATAATCCCGCTAGGGTTAGTTTTTATAAAGGTTATGAGTTGTGGGTAAAAGATGTTTTAAATATAGGAGTTAGTCCTAGATTATTACTAGCAAAAGTTAAAGATAAATTTTTAGAATTAGGGGGAATTTTATTAGAAAAAAAACCTTTTATTTCTGCCACTATTTATGATGATGGAGTAAAAATAGAGTTAGATAATAAAACTATATCTAGTCGATTGTTAATTGATGCCATGGGGCATTTTTCTCCCATTGCGAAACAGGCTAGACAGGGGCAAAAACCCGAAGGGGTGTGTTTAGTGGTGGGGAGTTGTGGTGATGGTTTTGCAAAGAATGATACGGGGGATTTAATTGTAACGATTTCCCCCATTGAAAATAGATGTCAGTATTTTTGGGAGGCTTTTCCAGCCAAGGATGGACGCACTACCTATTTATTTACCTATGTGGATGCCCACCCTAATAGAATTAGTTTGACGGATTTAACCCAAGAGTATCTTAGACTATTACCAGAATATCAAAATATTGACCTAGGGGCGATCGCCTTTAAACGTTTTCTATTTGGCTTTTTCCCTTCCTACAATCAAAGCCCATTGAAGATGCCATGGCAAAGAATACTAGCCATCGGAGACAGTAGCGGTAGTCAATCCCCCGTCAGTTTTGGTGGATTTGGAAGCATGATGCGTCACCTACCCCGTCTCACCACCGCCATCAACGAAGCCCTACAAACCGACAGTTTAAAGCAAAAAGACTTACATCTGATTCAACCCTATCAACCTAATATATCCGTTACTTGGCTATTCCAAAAAACCATGAGTGTAAGTATGGAAAAAAACTATTCCCCCAATCAAATTAACGACTTAATGAGTGGAGTATTTCAGGTGATGGATAAGATGGGCGATGATGTCTTAAAACCATTTTTACAAGACGTAGTACAATTTTCAGGATTAGCCAAAACTTTACCCCTGGTAAACCCTCTGTTAGTATTACCCCTTTTACCCCAAGTCGGTTTACCCGTCTTTGCCGATTGGTTTAAACATTTTACTAACCTAGGACTTTTTACAGGTTTATACCCCCTCGGTAACTCCCTCCAGTTTATGGAATCAAAGATGAATGAACAACAAAAATATTACTACCATCGCTATTTAGATATGTGGCAATATGGAGCAGGGCAGGATTAAAATACAAAGAATTGTGATCAAAATAGTACATTTTCCTAGAACTGTCACAAGATAGAAATAGTGATGTTTACTTAGGTTTGGTTATATGTTGCAGCATGATGTAATTATTATCGGTGGTGGTTTAGCTGGTTGTCGGGCAGCGTTGGAGATAAAAAAGCAAAATCAAGATATTGACGTGGCTTTGGTGGCAAAAACCCATCCCATTCGCTCCCATTCCGTGGCGGCGCAAGGGGGTATTGCGGCAAGTTTGAAAAATGTAGATCCAGAGGATGGATGGAAAGCCCACGCTTTTGATACCGTAAAGGGTTCAGACTATTTAGCTGATCAAGATGCGGTGGCATATTTAACCAAGGAAGCCCCCGAAGTAATTATCGAGTTGGAACATTTGGGGGTATTATTTTCCCGTTTAGAGGATGGTAAGATTGCCCAAAGGGCTTTTGGGGGGCATTCTCACAAGCGCACTTGCTATGCGGCGGATAAGACTGGTCATGCCATTTTACATGAGTTGGTCAACAATTTACGGCGTTTTGGGGTGCAGATATATGATGAGTGGTATGTGATGGATTTAATTTTAGAGGAAGGCGCTTCTTCATCGACACAGAAGGAGGCTAAGGGGGTGGTGATGTTTAATATTGACGATGGTAATGTGCAGGTGGTGAGGGCTAAGGCGGTAATGTTTGCCACGGGGGGTTATGGTCGAGTTTTTAATACTACTTCTAATGATTATGCCTCTACGGGGGATGGTTTGGGGATGTGTGCGATCGCCCAATTGCCCTTAGAAGACATGGAATTTGTGCAATTTCATCCTACGGGATTATATCCTGTGGGGGTGTTAATCTCGGAGGCGGTGAGGGGAGAGGGGGCTTATTTACGCAACAGCGAAGGGGAAAGATTTATGGCAAGGTATGCCCCCAATCAGATGGAGTTAGCCCCCCGTGACATCACCTCTAGGGCCATGGTGATGGAGATTCGGGCAGGTAGGGGTATCCATAGTGATGGTAAGGCAGGAGGCCCTTATATACACCTAGATTTGACCCATATGGGCAAGGAAAAAATTATGAGTCGTGTGCCTTTTTGTTGGGAAGAAGCCCATCGTTTGGTAGGTATTGATGCGGTAAGTGAACCCATGCCCGTGCGCCCTACGGCTCATTATTGCATGGGGGGAATCCCTGTAAATACCGATGGCAGGGTGCGTCAGGATGAAAATACCCTAGTAGAGGGCTTTTTTGCGGCGGGGGAGTGTGCCTGTGTATCGGTACATGGGGCTAATCGTTTGGGTAGTAATTCCCTCTTGGAATGCGTGGTATATGGCAGAAAAACGGGAAGGGCGATCGCACTTTATGTCCAAAATAGAGATTTTCCCCAAGTAAATGAGGTTCAATATTTAGATACCGCCCAAGCCAGAATCGATTGTTTACTCAATCAACGGGGGGATATGAGGATAAATGATTTAAGACAACAGTTTCAAGATTGTATGAGCGAACATTGTGGGGTTTTTCGCTCTCAGGAGATAATGCAACAGGGATTGGATAAAATTCAACACCTCAAGTCTTTGTACAATCAAATTTTCCTCGATGATAAATCTAACTGTTGGAATACTGAGTTAATAGAAGCCCTCGAGTTGAAAAATATCATTATCGTAGGAGAAATGATTTTAACCTCCGCCATTCAACGGCAAGAAAGCCGAGGCGCCCACTCACGGGAGGATTTTACCGAGCGCAATGACCAAAAATTTCTAAAACACACCCTCGCCTATCATCATCCCGACGGAGTCAAAATAGACTATATGCCCGTAGTTATTGATATGTTTGAACCCAAAGAAAGGAAGTATTAAAAGTATTCTCAGAAGACGAACAATGGGCTTAAGCCCATTACTCATTACCCATTACTCATTACTCATTACTCATTACTCATTACTCATTACCCATTACTCATTACTCATTACTCATTACCCATTACCCATTACTCATTACCCATTACCCATTACCCATTACCCATTACCCAAACATTATCAATTGTCCTAGGGTATGTTTTGAGTAATAATGAATTAACGACACCTGAGAATGATTAAAAAAAGATGGCAACAGAAATCGAAATCCAGTTACAAACCCTTGAACAAGAAGCCCAAAGTGCGATCGCCCATAGCGATAATCTCAAAAAATTAGAAGAATTAAGAGTAGCCTATTTAGGAAAAAAAGGGGAATTATCACTAATATTAAAGGGAATGGGTAAACTGTCCCCCGAAATGCGCCCCGTTGTCGGTGCCGTTGCCAACCAAATCAAAGACAGAATACAAAATAGCCTCACCCAACAACAAGAAAAATTACAACAACAACAAATCCAAGCCCAAATCGCCTCGGAAACCATCGATGTCACCATGCCCGGTGTCGGAAAATCCCTCGGAAAATCTCACCCCCTCCAAAGCACCATTGACAGGGTGATTGATATATTTGTTGGCTTAGGTTACACCGTCGCCCAAGGGCCCCAAATCGAGAGCGACTACTACAACTTTGAAGCCCTAAATACTCCCCCAGAGCATCCCGCTAGGGATATGCAAGATACCTTTTACTTTGGGGATGGTAGCCTTTTACGCACCCATACTTCCTCCGTACAAATTAGATATATGGAAAATAACGAACCTCCCATCCGTATCATTGCCCCTGGGAGAGTTTATCGCCGTGACACCGTAGATGCCACCCATTCCGCCGTATTCCATCAAATCGAAGTATTAGCCATTGGTAAAAATCTTACTTTTACTGACTTAAAAGGTACTATCAAAGAATTTTTAAAACAAATGTTTGGGGATGATTTGCCCACGGTTTTCCGTGCTAGTTACTTTCCTTTTACCGAACCTTCTGCGGAGGTTGATGTGGAATGGCAAGGTAAATGGTTGGAGGTCATGGGTTGTGGTATGGTTGATCCTAATGTACTCAAAGCCGTAGGTTATGATCCAGAAGAATATAGCGGTTTTGCTGCTGGTTTAGGGGTAGAAAGATTTGCCATGATTCTTCACAAAATTGACGATATTCGCCGTTTATATAATAGCGATTTACGTTTTCTTAATCAGTTTTAATTATCCGTCAGGTAGGGTTAATCCCTACTTAATTATAACTCTGATGACAAAATAGTAAAATTTTTTTATTACTAAAAACCAGTAAAATTTCGCAAAAAAACTTATTCAATCTTGAACCAAATATATTTTAAACTTGAATAAAATATTATTGTCAAAGGTTGTCTGCCCATGTCACGCATTCTCATTAACCAATACCGTAAAGAATTGGAAAATCGGAAACGTTATGGGGGCAGTAGCAATGAAGGCTCAATCCGTTACGCTTTTGCAACTTTATTAAATGGTTATTGTCGTCCAAGGGATTTTATTCTGGTAGAGGAATTAACCATTGCATCTCGTTTGCAAACAAAAATTCGCCTAGATGGTATCGTCAAAGATGCCCTCAGACTTGATTGGGGATACTGGGAAGCCAAAGACGAAAAAGATAGCCTTGACGCAGAAATTGAAGCAAAATTCAGGAAAGGTTATCCCACCGATAATATTTTGTTTGAGGATACCAAAAATGCTGTGTTAATCCAGAATGGTGATGAAGCCCTCCGCATTGGCATGGATGATGATGATGCTTTAGATGCTCTGATTAACCAATTTTTAGACTATGAAAGGGCAGAAGTAAAGGATTTTCGAGGTGCGATCGCAACTTTTAGCCAAGATTTACCCACCATAATCAATACTCTTAGGAATTTGATCGATAGTCAAGATCCCCCTATCATATCCCCCTCTCCTGTGGGAGAGGGGTTAGGGGTGAGGGTAAATTCTCCTGTGGGAGAGGAGTTAGGGGTGAGGGCAAATTCTCCTACGGGAGAAGGTTTAGATGTGAGGGCAAAAAATCAAAAATTCATAGAAGCGAGAAATAAATTCCTCAAAGTCTGTCAAGAGTCCATCAACCCTGACATCTCCATTGATGACATTCGAGAGATGATTATTCAACACATTTTGACAGAGGATATATTCACCAATATTTTTAGTGATGCTCAATTTCACCAAGAAAATAACATCGCTAAACAACTAAATGAAGTTATCAAAACCTTCTTTACTGGTAATGTTAAAAGAAACACTTTTAAAACCATTCAAAGTTATTATAATGCCATTATTCGCACCGCCTCAAGCATCGTTAATCACCAAGAAAAACAAAAATTTTTAAAAGTAGTTTATGAGAATTTTTATAAAGCCTATAATCCTAAAGAAGCTGATAGATTAGGGATTGTTTATACACCCAATGAAATAGTTAAATTCATGGTACAAAGTACCGATTATTTATTAGAAAAACACTTTAATAAAACTCTGGGTGATAAAGGGGTAGAAATCTTAGATCCTTGTACTGGTACGGGTACATTTATCACAGAAATATTAGATTATTTATTAACTAGAGATGTTGAACATAAATATCAGCATGAGATTCATTGTAATGAGATGTCAATTTTGCCCTATTACATTGCTAATCTAAATATTGAATATACTTATCAACAAAAAATGGGCGAATATTTAGAGTTTCAAAATATCTGTTTAATGGATACTTTGGATAATAGTAATTTTGCGGGGAAACAATTTGATTTGTTTGCCATGAATCAAGAAAATACGGGCAGAATTAAGCGACAAAATGAAACAGATATTTCAGTAATTATTGGTAATCCTCCTTATAATGCTAAACAGGAAAATTTTAATGATAATAATGCGAATCGTAAATATACAACCATTGATAAAAGGATTAAGGATACTTATATAAAGGAAGGTACTGCCCAAAATCAAATCGTTGTGTATGATATGTACACTCGTTTTATTCGTTGGGCTACGGATAGATTAGCGGATGAGGGGATTGTTGCTTTTATCACTAATTCTTCTTTGATTGATGCTAGGGCATTCGATGGTTTTAGAAAGTGTTTGGAGGATGAATTTGACTATATTTATATCATTGATTTAGGAGGAAATGTTAGAGCGAATCCAAAATTATCAGGTACGACTCATAATGTTTTTGGTATCCAAACAGGGGTAACTATTAGTTTTTTGATTAAGTTAAAAAATAAAGTAAAATCGCCATGTAAAATTTATTATAGTCGTCGTCCAGAATTTGAGACTAATATCGAAAAGTTAGATTTTATTAGCAAAACTACCATAGAAAAAGTTGACTTTGAAAGTATAAAACCTGACAAAAAACATAATTGGATAAATCAAACGGATAATGATTTTGATGATTTAATTGCTTTAATTGATAAGGATGTGAAGGCAGGTAAAACTAAAACAGTTAGAAATGAGAAAACGGGAGAATTAGAAAATAAAGTATGTGATGAAGCAATTTTTCAGTTATTTTCCAGAGGTGTTGTAACTCAGAGAGATGAGTGGGTTTATGATATTAATAAAAATAATTTAGAAGCAAAAGTCAAATTTTTAATTAAGACTTATCAAGCAACTTTAAAAGATAATAACTATCAAGATAAAAATAAAATAAAATGGGATGCTGACTTAACTAGCTATTTAAAAAGAGGAATAAAAAAAGACTTTAATAGTAAACAAATCATTAAAAGTAATTATCGTCCTTTTTATACTCAATATCTTTATTTTGATAAGCATTTTAACGGTAGGACTTATCAATGGTTTAATATTTATGATCAAGATGATTTAGCTAATAAAATTATTACTTTTCAAAGTTTTGGTAGTAATCGCCCTTTCAATATTTTAGCCACTAAATTTATCTCTGAACTTCATGTGACAGGTGCTAATCAATGTTTGTCATTATATAGATACGAGGAAGGAGAGAGGATAGAAAATATAACCGATTGGGCATTGGATTTGTTCAGGGAATATTATCAACCCTCACCCCCCCAGCCCCCCTCTCCCAAAGGCGAGGGGGGAGAAACTTCCCCATCTTCATCTTCATTCCCCTCTCCTGCGGGGGAAAGTTTAGACGTGAGGGCAAATTCTCCTGCGGGAGAAAGTTTGGACGTGAAGGCAAATTCTCTTATGAAAGAAGATTTATCGGAAATAGTTGGTGCAAAGCGTAAAATTCCACGAGAGTTATTAGAAAAAGCAAGGCAGTTACGGGCTAAACAAACCCCAACGGAAGTTATTTTGTGGGAATGTTTGCGGAGAAATCGGTTATTTAATTTCAAATTTCGCCGTCAGCATAATATAGGTTCATTTATTGTGGACTTTTATTGTCATTCAGCAAAATTAGTAATAGAAGTTGATGGTAAAATTCATGAAAAGTCAGAACAAAAAGACAAGGATAAAAATAGAGATGAATGGTTAAAAAGTCAAGGCTTAAAAGTGTTAAGAATTACTAACGAAATGGTAATCAATAACTTAGAAGAAACCCTAAATATAATCATTCAAAACTTATTCCCCTCTCCTGTGGGAGAGGGGTTAGGGGTGAGGGTAAACTCTCCTGTGGGAGAAGGCTTAGACGTGAGGGCAAATTCTCCTGTGGGAGAAAGGGCGCTGGATAGGCAACAACGAATTATTAATAAAGAAGACATTTTTAATTATGTTTATGGAGTTTTACATAACCCCGAATATCGTCAAAAATATGAACTAAATTTAAAGAGAGAATTTCCAAGAATTCCATTATATGAAGACTTTTGGCAGTGGGCGAGTTGGGGTAAGAAACTGATGGATTTGCATTTAAACTATGAAACAATCAAACCCTATGAATTAAGAAGGATTGATTTACCCTCACCCCCCTCTCCCAAAGGCGAAGGGGGAGTAAAAGTAAAATTGAAAGCGGATAAAGTCAAACATAAAATTACTCTTGATGAGATTACCACTTTAGAAAATATTCCTCCTGTGGCATGGGAATATAAATTGGGCAATCGTAGCGCCTTGGAGTGGATTTTAGATCAATACAAGGAGAAAAAACCGAGGGATAAAACCATCGCTGAAAAGTTTAATAATTATCGCTTCGCTGACTACAAGGAAGAGGTAATTGATTTGTTGATGAAAGTCACGACGGTAAGTGTGGAGACGATGAAAATTATTGATGAAATGAATCTGTAAATTTTAACAAGGGGCTTAAGCCCCTTTCCAGACTCTCAAAACCCTTGCCTGAAACTAAAAAACCCTCCAAAAAGGAGGGCTTAACACTGAGTTTATGAACTATAAACCTAGAAACGAGTGGTGTTAGGTTTGTGAACGATGAAACTCATGGTTTGACACTGTTTGAGGTTGTCGAAACCGATAACTCTGATGTAGGAGTCAGAATACTGACCTTTACATTCACGAACTTCGTTTAATACTTCTTGGGGAGAAACAGCATTGAATAAAGGTAGTTTCCAAAGAGTCCAGTGGTGGTCGTTGGGTAAAGGATCTTTTTCAAATTCGATGGCGGGAATAAATCCTTGATCGAGTAAGTATTGAACTTGTTTAACGATTTGTTGATCGGTTAGGGGGGGTAAGTAAGAGAGAGTTTCGTAACGACGCTCTTTAGGTAAAGTTTGCATTTTTATTGTTCCTTGTTTTCTGATTGATTTGATTCGGTATCTATTTGTGTTTCATCTAACGATGAAGACTGAGTTTGAGTCAAACGTTCTAAGAGATAGCGACGATGTTCTATGTTAGATTGCTCTATGTTTGTCTTGACCATTTCTGGTAAAAACTCCACCGTTTGTTCCGCAATTTCTTTTCTTACTGTCAAGATTCGTAAAACTAATTCTTTATTTTCCTTCACCAAAGCCCTAAGATAATTTTCACTATCCTGAATGGGGTGATGATGGGAAAATTCCCTTAACCAAATTGCCAAAGCTGGATTTGTTTCGGTCAGTTGTTCAATGATTAGCTTTACGGCTTGATAGGTAAGATAGCCTTGCAAAACTTTTGCTGTCTCTTTTACCGCTTGTTTGTAACACATAAATTTTAGTGGGCGATCGCCCCTTGGGTGAATCAGAACGAGGAAAATTAATTTTCAGTCATTGCAATTACTTAATTATTTCTATTATGAGTAGAATTACTGTTCATTGGTGACTGTTTTAGTCATTTTTCCTAAATTCTGAATCCCCAGCAACTAAAATTTAGAGGGTGTCAACGGTGTCAAACTCGAACTTGATTTCTTTCCAAAGTTCACAAGCCGCAGCAAGTTCAGGACTCCAACGACAAGCCTCACGGATTACGTCATTACCTTCACGAGCTAGGTTACGACCTTCGTTACGAGCTTGTACACAGGCTTCTAGGGCTACACGGTTAGCGGTTGCACCAGGTGCGTTACCCCAAGGGTGTCCTAGAGTACCACCACCGAACTGTAAGCAAGAATCATCGCCGAAGATTTCTACAAGGGCAGGCATGTGCCATACGTGGATACCACCAGAAGCCACAGGCATTACACCAGGTAAAGAAGCGTAGTCTTGGGTAAAGAATACACCACGAGAACGATCTTCCTCTACATAGTCTTCACGCATTAAGTCAACGAAACCTAAAGTTACAGCGCGATCGCCCTCTAGCTTCCCTACAACAGTACCAGAGTGTAAGTGGTCACCACCAGATAGACGGAGACACTTAGCTAAAACACGGAAGTGAATACCATGGTTTTTCTGACGGTCAACCACTGCGTGCATAGCACGGTGAATGTGTAGTAAAATTCCGTTGTCACGACACCATTTAGCAAGGGTGGTGTTAGCAGTGAAACCACCAGTAAAGAAGTCATGCATAATGATAGGAGTACCGATTTCTTTAGCGAATTCAGCACGTTTCATCATTTCCTCACAAGTACCAGCGGTAACGTTGAGGTAGTGACCTTTCATTTCATTGGTTTCAGCTTGAGCTTTTTCGATCGCCTCTTGAACGAATAAGAAACGATCTCTCCAACGCATGAAGGGCTGAGAGTTGATGTTTTCGTCATCTTTGGTGAAGTCTAAACCACCACGGAGACACTCATAAACCGCACGACCATAGTTTTTAGCAGATAAACCTAATTTAGGCTTAATGGTACAACCTAAGAGAGGACGACCATATTTATTTAACAAGTCACGCTCTACGGTGATACCGTGGGGAGGTCCTTGGTAAGTTTTGATTAAAGCAACGGGGAAACGAATATCTTCTAAACGTAAAGCACGAAGAGCTTTGAAACCGAATACGTTACCAACCAAAGAGGTTAATACGTTGGTGATAGAACCTTCTTCAAAAAGATCTAAAGGATAGGCTACGAATACGAAATATTGATTATCTTCGTTAGGTACAGGCTCAACGTTGTAACAACGACCTTTATAACGATCCAAGTCAGTTAGACCATCAGTCCATACCGTAGTCCAAGTACCAGTAGAAGACTCAGCCGCTACTGCTGCCGCACATTCTTCAGGGGGAACTCCAGGCTGGGGAGTCATTCTAAAACAGGCTAATAAATCGGTATCTTTAGGGGTGTAATCAGGGGTGTAGTAGGTTAAACGGTAATCCTGAACACCAGCTTTAAATCCAGCTTGTGCCATTAGTGGCATCCTCCAAATATATAAATTTTCTTTATAGCTTTATTCTTAACAACCTCTATAAATAGAGGGCAGTTATTAGGCTTTTGCTTTTCGAGTTTCAATCTTATCATGAAGGGGGATCATCTTTTTTCGGAAAATAATTTTTTTTCCATTAATATTTATTCTGATTTTTATTAATTTAACTAATCTTATTTTTTCCCCTGATCACTGTTTCATAGGCATTAATACTCTCAAAATGATAAGTCTTTGATTCTAAAACATCACTTTATACATATTTCTTCACACTTTTTCTTGAAGCTATATCAACTGTTATTGGAATGATTAAATATACTTATATCCCAAGTGATTAAGTGATGACCAAAAGCACCTTCACAAAAAAACCTATTGATCTAATGTAATGACATAGCTATTGGTGGGGGTTTCAATATTTGCTTTTTCTAAGGCTTCCTTAATTCCTTGGCAAACATGGGATGTAACCTGAATAAAAGATTGGCGACGAGAATTAACCCAAAAAAGAACCTCTAAATTAACTGTACTAGGAATCAACTCCTGTACCAAAATGATGATTTCACGCTCTGACTCTACTTCCTCAACACCCATTATCACCTTTCGGACAACTTCTTTCACTAAATCTAAATTTGAACTATGATCAACCCCAAAAGTCACACTACTACGGCGAAGAGGAGAAGCGGTAATATTAACGATGCTACTTTGAAAAACCTGTTGATTAGGAATATAAACCAAACGTCCATCATAAGTTTGTAAAGTAATCGCCCTCAACTGAATTTGGGTAATAGTACCCTCATAATCACTGATAACTACTTGATCATTAATACGAAATGGACGCGCCGCCAGTAAAATAACTCCTGAGATATAGTTTCCCAACACATCCTTAAGACTAAAGCCGATGGCAACACTGGTTAAGCCCAAAGTACCTAATAACAAACCAAAATCTAACCCCAAAATTCCCAAACTGATTACACTACCAACAATCCATACTCCTCCATAACACAAGCGACTTATTAATATGTCTGTACTGCGATCGCCCTCAGTCTTTTCAGCCCACAAAAGAGCAACATTTTTAACCCCCACAGCCACCAACCAAGTAACAAAAATAACAATTAAAGATCCAATCAAGGAAGGTAGATTATCAATCGTATCCCGAATCAAACCCTGAATAGTAATATCTAATCTTTGAGCCACATCCAGCACCAAACTAACCTGACTCAAACTATCATTCAAATCCTGTGCCCATAACTGAGCCAATTCCGATACCGAAACATTAAAATCAAGCGCATCCTGACTCGTTACAGTCATCAAAACTCTATTATTTACCCTCAACAAAGCACTATCTCCCCCCTCACTCAAGGAAACCTCCACAGGGGCAAAAGAATTTGACTGACTCAATAAACTTGCAATACGACGATTAATCACCCTCGCCCTCTCCGTTGCCGTTATGTCCGCCAAGCCCCCTACCTGAAATATCGGTCTGCCACGCACCACCACATCAGCGAAAAAAATATTTTCCTCCAACCTTTCCACCGATGAATCTTGAGCTTTTACTTCAAACAAATCAGAGTAAAAAAATGGACTAAAATAGATTACAAAAATAATTCCCAGAAAATAATATTTTTTCATCCTAAAAATTTTCATTAAAATTAGATATAAAATGTCAAAAAAAATTCATATCGCAATTTCAACAGATAACCTCTCTGAAAGTATCAAAGACTATAATAAACGCTTATCCGCTTTACCCACCATTATTGTTGATAATCAATATGCTCTCTGGGAAACAGAAACCGTAAATTTCTCAGTAAGAGTCGATAAAAATATTGCTCCGGGTAGCCTAAGACATTTAGGATGGCAAGATTCCACCGCCGAAAAATTTACCGAAGAAATAGATGTAAATGGAATTACTTGGGAAAGGTTTAATCGACAAAATCAGTTAGACGAAATCAATCAACTGATGATGAATCAGAGTAAATAATAAAAGAAAAATTAAGCTACGCCGAAGCCAGTGTATTCTCTAACAAAATAGGGTTTTAAACCCAAAATAATATCATCTCTTTTTACTCCTTTTTCTAAGAGTATTTCTGCTACTAAAATATCAGTATTATTTTCTTGAATCCATATCTTTCCCTCTCTTATTTCTAGGTGTAATAACACTGAATAAATTCTTTTTTGTTTATCCCAACCCAAATGTGCGTAAATAGATGTCAGGTCAAAATGAATTGATTTATTAATTTTCTAATTAACCTATACTTGGCAACCATATTATCAATTTTCCGTTAAAGCAGATAATTTATTAACCGTTTCCTCCACCTTAACCATACTACCCGGATTCACCAAGCCAAAATAGTCAAAAACATGAACATTATCCTCCTTCACCGCCCGTAAATTACCCCAAAAAGACTCTGATTTCATTTGCTCCTCGATGCCCTGTTGCCCGGGGTCAACTAATATGATAATCTCTGGGTCAGCTTCCAAAATTTTCTCAGGAGATAAAGTTACATAACCCCCAAATTGTGAGCTACCCTGTAAATTTGCCACCACATTATTAAATTGAAATTGAGTCAATAAATCCCCTGCCCAACTATTTTTATTGGGGGCGAGGATAGGCTGACGACTGACTAGCACTAACATGGAAGTATCAGAATTTGCCTGTGCAGGTATCCAGTTTTGATAATTTTCCATCAAAGGTTGAGCATTTTCCCCCATAGTAGAGGCTAGATTTTGAGTTAATTCTGTCAACGATTCCCAGCTATCAACATTGGTGGACATAGTTTTAATACCGACTTCCTGCAATTTTGCCAAGGTTTGATCACTAAAACCCTCCGCACCGATTACTAAATCTGGCTCAAGGGCGATAATTTTTTCTAAATCTGGGGGGGCATTTCCTTCACTAACGGTGGGATAATCAGCAAACCGAGGATCATTTCTGGTTAAACTACTACCCGGAATTGCCACTAATTTCTCTGGGTTTAATTGATAGATAATATCAGCGGTAAGGGACGTTAAAGCGACTATTCTACTAGGTTGATTAACGGCTTCTAGTTCGCTACTAATACTTTCTTGTTGATTCTCTTGCAGAATAAGACTATCAGTATTATTACAAGCAGTAATAGTGATTAAAGAAAGGGATACTAATAGTAATTTTGTGATTTGATTTTTCATAGTTTTAAAGTGTTTTAATAAATTATTTTAAAGATATTAATATTAGGCTTAGGGTGATTTTTTATAAAAAATATTGTTATTTTACTTCTTAATTTTTTTTCAATTCTAAGTGGCTTTAATCTTTCTATATAAGTCATGAGAATAAGATCCCCCCTAACCCCCCTAAATAAAGGGGGAAGTCGATTTGAAATTTTAAGACTGCTATGATAATCACAGTGATATTAATTAAAAACGTAGTCTAAAGTTAATTCCTGCATTGAATCCGGGAGGAGCAAAACGTTCTAAATTGGGGTTAGTGGGTGCAGTACCTCGTACACTTGACCATTCAAAATATTTTTTGTCAAATAAGTTAAATAAGCCAATATTCAAAGAGGCATTTTTAGAAAAATTATAGTAGCTAATTAAATCTAGTAAAAAGTAACCATCAGGGAGGAATAAATTGTCTCCATCTACCCTTGTTTTTGCCCCAACAAAAGTTCCTACTAACTCCGAACCCCATTTATCTTCGGGTGCTCGATAACGTAAACCGACGACGGCTTGAAAAGGATCGATAGAATTTAGTGGTACGGAATTACCATCACTATTATTATTACCTTCAGTCCAAGCTAGACTACCTACTAAGCTAAAACCATTTTCCCTTGTGGGGTTAAAGAAATATTCTGCCCTGGCTTCTAAACCATAAATTTCTGCACTACCGATATTTTGCGACTGAAATATTGAAAATCCATCGCTAGGGCGAGTACCCACAGTGGCATTATTGATAAAGTTACTGTAATTGTTATAAAAACCTGCCAAACTAAAATCAAGTTGAGGATATGAGCCACGGACACCAATTTCAAAACTATCACTGGTTTCGGGAACTAGGTTAGCATTGGGCAACACTACATATCGAAAAGCAAAGTTAGTAAAGCCAATATTCGCATCATCAAAGGGAGGACTGCGGAATCCTCTGGCGTATTGCCCATACAAAGATAATTCTGGGGTAGCTTTGTAAACGATACCAATTTTAGGAGAAAAAGCGGAGTCATTACGATCTTCTACTACTAAATTATCAACATTGATACGGCGAAAATCATCATCTTCATTGGCATTCAAGCTAAAGAAATCCCACCGTAAACCGGGTATTATCGACCAT
>NZ_JBSZCP010000017.1:0-54809 GCF_054166785.1 Cyanobacterium sp. | reverse complement strand
TTTAGTGGCGGTCGGGCAGCCCGTCCAAGAAAAGGCTAGTGGAGATGGTCGCAGCGGGGGCGAGTTTACTCGTCTAGCCACGAATCTGTGAAGCTAGAATCCCCCGACATAATCTTTGATTTGTCGGTGGGAGTGTCAATATGAGCATATTTTTCTCGTAATTCAACACAGCAAAAAAGATAGTTTTTTATACTATATTTTGACTTCAATCATAACACTAAAACTGCAATCATAATTTTTTCTTATGTTAACTATGTTAATTTTTGATAACATTCTTTTATATTACTTAGATAGTTTGTATCATAATATACAGAAATGTTTTTAGTATATATTTGCTAAAAAAGGTTTCCATTAAAATTAATTTTTATTTTATGGAGTACAGCTATGTTGGTTAAATTAGCTACAGCAACAAATAAGGTTACAGAGGCAAAAAAATCTCTAACTACAGACTGGAATCCCTTATGTCACATCACCTATAATCGTGATTCATGGGTTAAGTTAAATCAAGCTCCTAATGATTACAGTCAAGAAGAAGCATTACTATTGTGCGAAGAAAAAGCAGGTACTTGGGTAAGTTGGGTTCCGGGTTACGGTGAGATTGTTTTGGATAAAAGTGAATTTTACTGCTAGATTGAGTTTTCTGAATTAATCATTAATTTTGACAAAATATTATGTCTATACTTGAGTTAAAATCTAGTTTCATTAACCTTGATCAACATATTGAATATCCTTCTGAAGGTGTTTTAAGTAAAGTTTTACTCAAGGATAAAAATTGTCAATATACATTATTTTGTTTAGCAAAAGGCACAGAAATTTCTGAACATACTTCCAGCCGTAACGCTACGGTTAATGTTATTGAAGGGGAAGGAATTTTAACTTTGGAAGGGGAAGACATTAAGCTGGAAAAAGGGGTTTTCGTGGTGATGCCTAGTAATGCACCCCACGCCCTAAATGCTAATCAAAATCTTTGTTTTTTATTAACTCTTTCGGCAACAAGAGATTCTGACTAGCTGAACTATTAACGGTTTAAAACATCGTTGCGATGTTCCACTGCACCAACAATGCTTACAACTTCATCAATATTTTGTTGAGATACATTTAATTCATGGAGGGTTTCTACAAGGTTTTGGGCGATCGCATCAAAATGAACATCGGTTAAGCCCATTTTTTCTACCAAATCTTTATGGGCATCCCTCATACTACGCCCCGTAAATTTATCTGTGCCACCGAAAGCATAAGTCATAAAAGCCTTTTGGTGGTTTTTTTGCTGTTTCATATCAGTATCAACAAAAAAGTGTTTTACTCTCTCATCATTCAATACCTTTTCGTAAAACATATCTACAGCTACATCTACGGCTTCTTTTCCGCCTAATTTTTCGTATAAAGTTTTCATTGTTGATCCTATATCAATGTTTCACTACATTTTCATTGTATGTCACCCATCAAGTACCCATGATCAAAGTGCCAATATATTTTAAAGTGTTAAGTTTTCCTGACATTTAATTACGATTTGGTATAATTTTATACAGAAACTATAAAGTAAGGTAAATGGTATGAATTGCACAACATGGGAACAAGAAGAAGCAAAAATCTATCTGCCAGGCACCCCAGTTCAATTTAAGCAAAATGGAGGGGAAATATATTATGTAGAGGAATATGAGCCGATGCTTGTACCTCCTGTCTGGTTAGAAAACTATCCCAAACCTTGCTATCCTGAAGAATTAAGAGTTTTATCAAACTTATTTTGTGTGTTGCCTCAAAAAAGTTTACAAGTGGCATAAAAACGAAAAAAGGACAAACCTTCTCAAAGAAAAGATTTGCCCCAATGGTTGTGACTATATTAGAAAAAATTAAGTGAAATTAAAAGTTGTGGTGATACGTTTCATCGCCTCGATAACGTTTTCACGGCTATTAAAAGCGCTAAGGCGGAAATAACCTTCCCCTGCGGCACCAAATCCAGAACCAGGAGTACCTACGATATGGACGTTGTGAAGAAGTTTGTCAAAGAAATCCCAACTAGATAAACCATCGGGAGTTTTTACCCACACATAGGGGGCATTCACGCCACCATAGACGGTTAAACCTGCTTTGGTTAATTCTTGGCGAATGATACTAGCATTTTCGAGGTAGAAATTGACTAACTCACTAATTTCGGCTTTTCCTTCGGGGGAATATACCGCTTCGGCACCTCTTTGCACGATATAGGATACGCCGTTAAACTTGGTGGATTGACGACGATTCCAAAGTTTCCATAGTTCTACTTCAGAGCCATCATTGGCTTGTCCTTTGAGGGTTTTGGGTACTACGGTAAAGGCGCAACGGGTTCCTGTGAATCCTGCATTTTTGGAAAAAGAACGAAATTCGATCGCACATTCCCTCGCCCCTTCAATCTCGAAGATAGAATGGGGTAAAGTGGGGTCAGTAATAAATGCCTCATAGGCAGCATCAAAAAGAATGATAGAGCCGTTTTCTCTGGCATAGTTTACCCACTGTTGTAAATATTCCTTGGTGGCGGTAGAGCCGGTGGGGTTGTTGGGGAAACAAAGGTAAATTAAATCTACGGGTTCGGCGGGGATTTCGGCGGTAAAATCATTATCGGCACTAATGGGGAGATAAACTAAACCTTCATATTCTCCCTTCTCGTTAGCATCTCCCGTGTGTCCTGCCATCACGTTAGTATCTACATAAACGGGATATACAGGGTCAGTAACTGCAATTTTGTTGTTTTTGCCAAAAATGTCTAAAATATTGCCACAGTCACACTTAGAACCATCGGAGATGAAGATTTCATCGGGGGATACATCACACCCACGGGCTTGGAAATCGTTTTCGGCAATTTTTTCCCTTAACCAGCCGTATCCTTGTTCAGGGCCATATCCTTTAAAGGAGGTGCGATCGCCCATATCTTCAATGGCCTTAGCCATGGCATCACGACAGGCTTGGGGTAAAGGTTCGGTGACATCTCCAATACCTAACTTAATAATATTCGCTTCAGGATTATCTTGAGCAAAAGCACTTACCCTTCTACCAATTTCAGGGAATAAGTAACCAGCCTTTAGTTTTAAATAATTATCGTTAATTGTTGCCATATATAAATAACTGTAAAGATCCTATAAGCTATCGTATCATCACGGATCCACCAAAGAAACAATTGACAATTGACAATTAACAATGGACAATTCTTTAACCTGTTGAGGATTGGTCAATAACAAAAAACTATTGCCTATTACCTCATTTAAAGAATATCCGCGATCGCACTTTCCAACTCATCCTGAGTCAAATCAGTAATAATAAAAACCTCCTGTACACTTTTCCCCTGACGGGCAATGAGCTTAAACCCCCCTCGAATCGGCACAGAAACCTTTAATTTTAGATGGGGAATGTGACTGCGCGATCGACTCAAAACCGCTGGGGTAATAGTGCGAACCCCCTCATATACCACCAACTTTTCCAAAATAGGAATCAAACCATCCAGATGGGTAGAATGATTCCAAACAATGCGTCCTTCCGACGACTTACTCATGATGCCTCCAATGGTGCCATGGTCAAACCCTCTCTCCTTAACTGTTGATGATATAACTCCGCCTGTTCCAAAGGTCCTGCCCAAACCATCGCCTGTCCTTGAAAATGTACCTGATTAGTCAAATTCCAAGCCAACTCCTCCGTCATCTTCGGAATATGACGCATCAAACAACTAGCCACATGATCAAAAGTATTAAAATCATCATCCAAAACGATAACCTTATAATTAGGGTAAGGTTTGCGGACAGTTTGGTCAGACTTTGTCGGAGTAACTATAGCATTTCCTAATACCATATCAGTCATAAAAGGTTATTAATATCAATATTTTTCTCAAAACTGAACTTTTTGTTTTACCCATTATATATTAACCTGAATGGCAAACATCCCATAATCATAACGGAGCAAAAATAGATTACCTTTAGCATCCCTAGAGCTTCAAATCCCCAAATGACTACCCAGAATGTCCCAAATTAGCATAAACTATTTGAAGAAAGTTTGTTTAGTAAAAAAATATATTCAAGGAGATTTAAAAAACATGGGAGCTATATTCCAATTACTCTTAACAGCATTGGTTCTTTTTTCCTTTATCATGATTGTTTATGTACCCGTTGCTTACGCCTCTCCCCAAAACTGGGAACAGTCTAAATCTATTCTCTATATCGGCTCTGGTTTGTGGATAGCCCTTGTCGTTGCCGTTGCCGTACTCAACTTTTTCGTGGTTTAAGTTCAAAACTTCTTAACAAAAATTAATATTTCTTCAAGAATTTCTGAACAGAGTAAACAATAATTTTTTTAATCAAAAAGGGCTTTTCTGTAAGCCCTATTATTTTCCTCACAATAAGTAATCTTTTATTTTTTAATATGGCAGTTTTTGAAGGTAATTTTACCCAAGACATCCCCAATCTTCGTTTTGCATTAGTTATCGGGCGTTTTAATGATTTAATTACCAGTAAATTATTAACAGCTTGTCAAGACTGTTTAAAAAGACATGGCATTGACGTAAACCCCGAAGGAGAACAGGTGGACTATGCTTGGGTACCAGGTAGTTTTGAAATTCCCCTAGTATCCCGTAAATTGGCAGAAACAAAAAAATATGATGCTATTATCTGCCTAGGGGCGGTAATCAGGGGTGATACTCCTCATTTTGACTATGTATCTAACGAAGTAGCCAAAGGGGTAGCATCTGCATCGGTACAAACAGGCATACCGATTATTTTCGGTGTTTTAACCACTGACACCATGCAACAAGCCTTAGAAAGGGCTGGAATAAAAAGTAATCACGGCTGGGGCTATGCCATGAATGCCATCGAAATGGCTACCCTCATGAAACAGTTTAAATAATTAGGCGATAGTACAAAGTAATTGAGTTGACTTCTACTAAGGTTATTTTAAGGTTGACAATGGTGGGTGATTATTGCCCACCCTACAAATCTGTTTTTTATCACCGTTGCCCATTGCTTGTTCCCTATTCCCTCATTTACAATTGACTAGAATCGAGACTTTGGGCTTCGTCATTACTAAGGGGTAAATGTAAACCACATTCTTGTTTAACCCCATGGAAACGAGTATCCCTTTCATCATCATCACTAGCACTTAATGGACGGCTAGAATGCCAATCTCCCACGGATACATAACCTTTATCAAAGTAGGGATGATAGGGCAAATCATGCTCTGTTAAATATTCGTAAATATCTCGGGAACTCCATTTCAAAATGGGTAGGATTTTATAATGTTCCCCTTGTTTATTGACATATTCCAACTGCTGACGAAATTTTGTTTGATTTTGTCTTAAACCTGCTAACCACGCTTCAGCTTTTAATTCTTTTAATGCCCTTTGCATGGGTTCTACTTTCCTGATGCGGTCATAAAGATTTAAAGACTCAACGCTTTTATCTTGCCAAATTTTTCCATAAAGGGCTTCCATTCTGGCAGGACTCATTTCTGATTGATAGACTTTGAGATTGAGGTTTAATCTGTTGCTTAATTCTTCGGCAAAAACGTAGGTTTCTTTGGGTAAATATCCTGTATCAATCCAGATTATCGATATATCGGGTACTACTTGGGTGACGAGATGTAACATTACCGCTGACTGTATCCCAAAGCTGGTACTCATTACCAGATGTTCCCCAAATTGTTGATTTGCCCAATCAACGATCGCCCCTGCGCTACAATCAATCAATTGACTATTAACGGAAACAAGATCTAAGGGGTTTCTGGCGGTAGATAATTGATACACAGGATATATAAATAACTTTTGTATTTCTGAACGGATGAATTATATTCTAGGTTTCCTACCTTGTATATGTCAACCAACGGAAAAAAAATCCCACTCTTTTGGATGGTGGGAAAATGAAAAAGCTAATACGCAAGGGTTTCTAAAGTAGAGCGTAAATATTCTTTCACCTGCTCATCGGTGTTTGAGGATACAGATTTTTTGTCCTGTTGCCACTGTTTAAAACCAGAGCTTTTTGCGATCGCCTTTTTGAGGTTATTCCAAATTTCTTGATTTTTGCCTAAACCAGTCGAAATAGTTGACATTGCCATAAATACCTATTCTCGTCTTAATAGTTGACTTATTCACAATATAACTTAATATTTATGTTTTTGATTGTAACTAATGTCACAGTTTCCTCAAAAGGTAAGAGGCAAGGGGCAAAAGATGATGGTTATTAACTACTTCACTCAAATATTCTCCCATGGGTAAAATATTTTAATGATAATTACTTGCAATAAAAAATAAAATAGGATAAGCTAAGTTTAGCTTTTATAAACAGAGAAGCTAAGTGAATCGGTTACTTGTTTTAGGCGAGATGATAGATCTTGCTTAAAACTTTTTTAAAATTGTAAATTCATTGTCATTATAATTGAGAATTATGTTCAAGCATCCTGATGTTTTATGGTTAAATACGAATACTTACTTCAAACGGTTTAACCTACCCATTATCAAATATCTATCCCGTCAACTGTCCATTGGACAATGGGAATATGAACAAAATCAGGATGAAGGGTGTTCCTTGGAAGGTGCGATCGCACTTTTAGACGACTACTTAACCATGGCAAAAAAACCAGTACACCTGATTGGTCATAGTACAGGAGGATTACTAGGCTTATTATATGCTCGTCAACATCCAGAGAAAATAAAATCCCTAACCCTTTTAGGAGTAGGAGTAAACCCCAGTAAAGATTGGGTAGAGTATTATTATAATCTGCTCAAAAATTTTCCCTGTAGTCGAGAAATTATCTTAACTCGTCTATCTCACCATCTTTTCCATTACCAAAACCATTACTACCAAAAAGCATTCATTAACATCCTCGATAAAGCCCTGACATACTCCCTATCTCCCCATAGTCTCTATCAAACCTCAGACATCCTCAAAGGAGGAATTGACAAGCCCTTGATGGTGTGTGGCAGTGCAGAAGATGCTATTATTCCTAGCCACGACATTGAGCAATGGCAACCCCACCTAAAAAAAGAAGACTATCTCTGCTTAGTCAATCAAGGAAGTCATTTTTTTCACTACCTATCTCCTCAATGTGCAGGGCAACAAATCCTTAAATTTTTGAACACTACCTCACAAAATGCCATCAAGGAAAATAACGCTTTTATGGGAGAAAGTGTCAGAGGATAGTCAAGATAAAAAAGTCTAAATAGAATGAGCATCCTAGAGGTAAAACTACGAATATATACTTATAAAAAATCTTGAGAATTATCTTTAGTTTGCAATAATTTTAAGGCTTTCTTAATATCTTGAGTTTGATGTTTATTGACTATCAAAGTAGCATTACCATCCCTCACAATTACCACATCCTCTAATCCTATGGTTATAATTATTTCATTTTCTTCGGTACTATAGATAATAGAATTTTTAGTCTGATAATTGATACTATCGGTATTAGTAATATTCTCATCAGTTTTTGATAACAACCTTTCAAGGGCATTCCAATCTCCTAAGTCATCCCAAGGAAAATCGGCAGGTAATACATAGGCAGAAGCAGTTTTTTCCATCAAAGCATAATCAATGCTAATTTTCTCTAACTCAAGATAACCCTGCGCACCTTTTTCTTGCAGAGGTTTAAATATTTCTGGGGCAAATTTTGCCAATTCCTGCAATACAAAATCAACCTCAAAAATAAACATCCCACTATTCCAACTGTAATCCCCCGTAGCGATGAATTTAGAGGCAGTTTCTTGATCTGGTTTTTCAGTAAAACGGGTTACTTTGTACACAGGTAAATTATTTATTTCCTCCTCCTTATCCCCCTGCTGAATATAGCCATAGCCCGTAGAAGGATAGTTAGGAGTAATACCGAGGGTGACGATCGCCCTTTGGCTCTTTGCAAACTCGATACCTGCTAAAATAGTTTTGATGAAACCCTCTGGGGAATTAATCCAATGGTCGGCGGGAAAAAAACCTGCGATCGCACTTCCCCCAAAACGTCGTTGTATCTCCAAACTAGCCCAAGTAACGGCGGGGGCAGTATCTTTGCCCTCTGGCTCAACTAAAATATTTTCTGAAGGTAAAAGAGGTAGTTGTTGCCTAACATTTTCCGCCACCAAAGCCGAGGTAATCACCATCAAATTATCCCAACCATCCACCAAAGGTAAAAGACGGTTAGCCGTAGCCTGTAAAAGACTGATACCAGTGCCATCAAGACATAAAAACTGTTTCGGGCGCTGACGACGACTCAATGGCCAAAAACGCTCACCTTTTCCCCCTGCCAAAATTACGGGAATAAATTTTGATTTCATGTTTATCAAAAACTAAATTAATTAATAATACTAAATCTTATAGTAATAATATATTAATCGTGGCGGGGAAGAGGGAACGGGGAACAGGCAACAGTTAATAATGGTTTACTGTCAATTCTCAATTATCCATTATCCATTATCCATTATTCATTGCTTTCCTGCTAAAGTTTGAAATCGCCACACAAAAACCACAGAGGCAATTACCACCCCAATCAAAAGTCCTAACCACAAGCCCACAGCCCCTAAATTTAACCCGAAGGCGAACCAATAAGCACAAGTTAAGCCAATACACCAGTAAAAAAGGAAACTCAAAACCATCGGTATATGGGTATCTTGTAAACCTTGCAACGCCCCATAGGCAATTTTTTGAACTCCATCAAAGATATGGGCGATCGCCGCTACCCGTAGAATAGATACTGCAAGGGATACAATAGGCGCATTTTCTGGCTCAAGCACATTAATATATAACCCCACAATTTGCTGAGGGAATACCAACAACAAAATTACTACAAAAATACTCCATAAAGTTCCCACCGTAACACTAACTAACCCTGCTTGACGGATTCCCCGCATATTCTCTTGTCCAACCCATTTACCCACCCTTGCCGTGGCAGCAAACGACATACCCAATGGCACCATATAAATGATATTCATGGTTTGAAAAACAATTTGATGGGCTGCCAACCCATTAGTACCAAATTCTGCCATCAGATAGCTTACGACTGTATATACCCCCACCTCAAGGGTTGTAAATACTCCGATGGGTAGCCCTATTTTCAACAACTTCCAGAGTTTTTTGGGTTTTAACTGATGGAGATTTGCAAAGAAATGATAGTCTTTGAAATGATGACTAACAGAAAGATAGACGATTAAAGCACCAAACATCCCCCACCATGCGAGGGTAGAAGCTAAAGCCAATCCTGCCAACTCTAAGCGAGGAAAACCCCATACACCAAACCCTAAAACATAGTTACCTAAGATATTTAACCCTGTGGCAATGGTTACAATCCAAAAAATAGGACGAGCTTGGGATAGGGCAGAAACCACCCCCCGTAACATAGCAAAGCCCAAAGCAGGAAACAATCCCCATAACATAATATCAAGGTATGTACTAGCTAATTCTACGGTGGTTACATCTAATCCTAATGCACCCCCTAAACTATCAAAATGGGCGGTAGCCACCATAATAGGAATAGATAGAAGTAATGATAACCATAATCCTTGTCGGGTCAATTGTTCGATTTCATTTTTATTACCTGCACCATAGGCGTTTGCCACTAGAGGGGTAACACCCATGACAATGCCACTGGTGGCTATCATAATGGAGAAAAAGGTAATGGAGGCTAACGCACCCGCTGCTAAAATCTCGCTTCCCAAGTGTCCCATCATCACGGTATCGGTGAATCCTGTAGTCAACTGTGCCACCTGAGCGCTGGCTAGAGGTACGGCTAGTTTTAAGAATGCCCCGATTTCTGTACGAATGCCCAATTTCTGAGTATTGGGAATGGTCATGTTTTAAAAAACTCCATTATCCTTTATTGTTATTTTAAAGGTAGGATGTTTGCTTTTACCTTTGCTTGGTTGATAGTAATTAAAGCCCCCATCATTAACTCTGATTCAAATTGTTTGAGAGCATTTAAAACTAATTCTCCTAGTTTGTCGGGAAAAACATTTTGGGTTCTCACTTGAATTACACTAGGTTTATTAGCTTTTGTTACAGCAAGGAGTGAACCAAAATCCAAATCATGGGTAAAAACGACATAATCATTATGAACAGCCCATGTCATAATTTCTGTATCTTTTGCTCTGGGATTGCCTACCTGTGTCCAGTGTAATGCTTCATAGCCTCCTTGATAAAACACTGGCAACCAATCAGGAGATAAATTCATATCGATGATAATTTTCATTACACAATCAGAGCAACCTCTTTTTCTTCACTACGCCATGAAGCATAAGCTAAGGCTTGATAAATATCTTCTTTTTCTAGGTAAGGATAGGCTTTTAGGATGTCAGACGGTGTATATCCTTCTGCCATTAAGCCTACAATGGTTCCTACTGTAACACGCATCCCACGGATACAAGGTTTACCGCCCATAACTTGAGGATCTAATGTAATTCTGTCTAAGTTTGTCATAAAAAACACATTTAAAAATAAAAAATTACATATGCTACAGTGAAATAATACTGTTCCACCATTGTCAATTACCTTCACGATTCCATTTTGTTAAACAGCCTAATTATCTATTCCCCTGCATGGTATGAACTACGTACCAAGGGGCCACTACGAACATGACTAAAACCCATTGTAAGGGCGATCGCCCCTAACTCGTCAAATTCTTCGGGAGTCCAATATTTTTCCACGGGTAAATGAGCCAACGACGGACGCATATATTGACCGATGGTAATGCGATCGCACTTTATGCCCCTCAAATCCTGTAAAGTAGAAATAATTTCCTCCTTCGTTTCCCCCAAACCCAACATTAAACCAGACTTCGTAGGAATCGTATTATCAAACTCCTTCACCAACTGCAAAACCCGTAACGAGCGCTCATACTTACCCCCCCGACGCACAGGATTCTGTAACCGTGGCACCGTTTCCACATTGTGATTATAACAAGCAGGTTTAGCTCTCACCACCGTAGCCACCCTAAGCGCCTGTTGATTTTGAGCATCTTTTCCCGTACCAAAATCAGGAGTCAACACCTCAATTTGTGTAGTGGGATTAACCCTTCTCACCTCATCTATTACCCTCACAAACCAACTAGCCCCCCCATCAGGCAAATCATCCCGTGCCACCGAAGTCAACACCACATAACGCAACCCTAATAATTTTACCGCTTCCGCCACCTTTTTCGGCTCATCAGGATCAAGATTCATGGGTGCTTCTCCCTTATCTACCTGACAAAAAGCACAACTGCGGGTGCATATATGCCCCATTAACAAAAAAGTAGCCGTACCATTGCCATAGCATTCTCCCCGATTAGGACAACGTCCTTCCTCACATATAGTATGAATTTCCCTTTGTTTAACAATTTTTTGCACCCGAGAAATTTCCGATGCCTTACCGATGGGGGCTTTTAACCAACTAGGTAAAGGTGTAGGAGATGATACCTTTGAAGTCATAAGTTTCCAGAAAACTACAAATTTGTTGCGCATTATTCTAGTCAAATGGTAACACATTCAAAGATTTTAGTCCTTAAGGCAATCTTTAGGGATAAAAAAAGCTCATAATTTTAGTCAATATTAATGATTAGCAAATAAAAAAATTAACCCTTATAATTGAACAACAATTCCTAGTATTTCATATGCTATGAAGAAAATCATAAACTTTTACTATTTATTAAATAAATCTTGACAAAAAAAATAATATCTGTTACATTTGCTTGTGGTGATTGTACTCAATCCCATCGGAAATTTATTAAATAATTAAAGAAAATATTAAGTATATGGATTCTTCTGGTAGTAGTAGCCAAATCGTAACGGTGAAATCTATGACAGTAGAGGAAGATCCTGACCCTAGCGGACACGGTACTTGGTAGTTGATTGGTAGAATATAATATATCTTTTTGATAAGGTTATTTCTCTAGTCACTACTAAAGAAAGTGGCTTAAAGGGAAAGAGATTAACCTTTAATAATTGTTTTGGGAAATAGTTGTTAGCTATTTATCCCTAATTTCGCTTTGTATTTTTTTATTCTTTTATGGATAGATAATGATATACTGCTGTGCATTTTTATAGAAAACTTAGATTGCTCGTAGTTCTCCGTAAATTTAAAGGGAAATTAATCTAAAAATTTTAAGTTCTGACTAATAATTTAGGACTGCTAGATAATTTTTTGTAGGTTTTAAATATTTTTTCATAAAAATATCACAGTACAAAGTGAGGGGTAAGGTATCGGCATATTTTGGTGCAACAAATTCCTAGATAATTCATTATTTAATATTTTCTCTTATCTATTTATCAAACAAAAAAATGATTATGGAAAGAGGTAAAAAATGCGTAATTTACTCAAAGATTTATTGGAACCCTATGCCTTAGAAGCGGCAAAAAAAGAGGCAAATAGTTTTCCCCCTGCCGAATTAGTTCAACTATTAATGGATATTGAACCCGAAAAAAGGGTGTTAGCATTTCGTTTACTCGAAAAAAACAAAGCGGCGCAGGTATTTGAATATTTACGTCCTGAAGATCAAGCAGGATTGACTCAAATGATGGAAAGCCCAGAGGTTATGGGGTTAGTTGAAGGGTTAGAAGCCGATGAGCGAGTAAGACTTTTTGATGAATTACCTGCCAAGGTAGTTAAGCGGTTGATTGCCAATTTACCCACCCAAGAACGGGAAACGGTTAATATTTTGTTGGGTTATCCCGAAGGCAGTGTCGGCAGAATTACCAATTTACGGATCATTTCGGTAAAGACTAGGGCAACGGTAGCTCAGGCTCTGGATTTGGTCAAAAATTCTGATTTGGATGATAACCAGTTAGAAATGATTTTTGTGATCGATAATGAGCGACATTATCAGGGCTATGTGCGTACTGTTAATTTAATTAAAAGTAATCCCACGGCTTTGATAGTGGATGTTTTGGAAAATAATACCGTTGCAGTGATGACGGGCGATCGCACCTCAGAAGCAGTCAGACTCTTAGGAGAAGTGAACCTTCCAGCCATTCCCGTAGTAGATAGCGAAGGGCGCTTGGTAGGAGACATTACCTTTGATGATGTCATCGACTTAGTAGAAGAAGAAGCAGACGAAACCGCCCTTGCTCAGGCGGGGGTAGTGAACCTCTTGGGTAGAGATGAAGCATGGAGTGATACCTTAGTCAAAGGTTCAGCTTTTTCCTCCGTACGCATCCGCATTGCCTTTCTCTTGATTACCCTTGTAGGGGGCTTTTTAGTAGGTGGTATCATCGAAACCTTTGAGGAAGTATTAGAAGAAATCCCGGCGGCGGCGGTATTTATTCCCCTGGTGATGGACATGGGGGGTAACGTTGGAACCCAGTCAACTACGGCTTTTGCTAGGGGTTTAGCATGGGAACAAATTAACCTCAATCGTTACTTTCTCTACATTTTCCGAGAAGCCCGCATCGGTATCTTAATGGGACTGATTTTAGGAAGTGTATCAGGTATTGTGGCTTATTTTTGGCAGGGTATTCCCAACGAAATCCCTCAATTGGGCATGGTGGTAGGAATTTCCCTCGCTTTGGTGGTGACTTTGGGGGCGATGTTGGGTTCTATTTTACCTTGGGTGATGTTGAAATTAGGGTTTGATCATGGCCCAGGTGCTGATCCCCTCATTACCACTATTAAAGACTTTGTCGGACTGTGGATTTATTTTTCTTTAGCCACTTGGTTGATAGGAATAGCTTAAGTGAAAGGCAAAAAACAGTTTCAAGAAACATTATCAATGAAAAAAATATAGGTAAATACAATGAACGAACAAAGAAGCAGAATCTCCCGTTACTATGGTCAATTAAATCCCGAAGACTTATTTTTTAATGTCAATTTACAGGATTTTACCCACCAAGTGGAGCTAATTTCTTCGCTACAAACAGGGGGGAAAATTACTCCCACAGAGGCGATCGCACGGATTAACCATATTTGGGAACATATCAAAGACTATCAACAAGGCTCAGGGTTAGATTTACCTGCGGTGGAATTAGCAGAACTTTTGATGCAAATTGAACCCGAAAAAAGACTTTTTGCTTTCAATTCCTTATCACAGGAAAAGGCGATTAAAGTTTTTAAATGTTTGAGATCTGAAGATCAAGCAGGGTTAATTGAATCCATGGAAAATCAACAAATTATGGATCTAATCCCCAACCTAGAAGCCGATAATTTAGTAAGATTATTTGACGAATTACCCAGTAAATTCGCTGAAGAATTAATCGAAAAATTAGCGCCTCAAAATCGCATTTCCGTTGACATCCTGCTCAAACACCCCGAAGGCACCGTAGGGCGCATTATGAACCTACGGCAGATGGCAGTTTTACCCAACACCACCGTAGAAAATGTCTTAACCGCCATCCAACACTCTAGCCTTACCGCCAACCAATTAGCCCTTATTTACATCATTGACGAACAAAAATACTATAGAGGTTTTGTGCGTACCGTGCGCCTATTACGGTGTGATCCCAGTCAAACCCTTGAAAGTATTATGGAAGGGCAAAATATCGCTATGGCAACCAAAGATCCCGATGAGAGAGCCATTAAAATCCTTAGGAATAATGATCTTCCCGCCCTTCCTGTGGTTGATGGAGAAGGAAGATTAATTGGGAATATCTCCTTTGATGATATTATCGACCTAGTGGAAGAAGATGCCACCGATACAGCCCTTGCCCAAGCAGGGATTGGGAATCTACTCAGTCGGGATAAAGTATGGAGCGATAAGTTAGTCAGAGGCTCTATAACCTATGCTGTTAGATTAAGAATTACCTTTCTAATCGTTACTCTGATTGGGGGTTTTATCGTCGGTGGAGTGATTGAGAACTTCGAGGAAACCTTGGCAGTATTGCCCTTTGCGGCGGTATTTATTCCCCTTGTGATGGATATGGGGGGTAATGTGGGAACTCAGTCAACCACTATTTTCGCCCGAGGGTTGGCATGGGATCAAATTGATGTACGCAATTATCTTCCCTACTTTTTCCGTGAAACTCGCATCGGTTTAATGATTGGGGGAATTTTGGGCTTAATCGCTGGTGGTATTGCTTACTTTTGGCAGGGGGTTCCCAATGGTGTTCCCCAGATGGGTTTAGTCGTTGCGATCGCCATTGTCAGTGTAGTTACCCTCGGTGCTATTCTTGGTGCATCCTTACCATGGATAATGCTCAAACTAGGCTTTGACCACGGCCCAGGGGCTGATCCCTTTGTTACCACCATTAAAGATTTTGTAGGACTATGGATTTACTTTTCCCTCGTCGTCTGGTTAGTGGGAATAGTATAAATATTGGTGGAGCGATATATACAACGCCCATCATCAATTGATTAGGTTTGGCTAAAATAAAATTATGGAGAATAAAATAATGCCATGGAAATTACTAAACAAGAGCTAAAAGCCCAACTAGACGAACTTATCGACAAATTACAAAGGGAAAATGAAGATATTATCATTCTTGATGGTGGCAAACCTATCATTAAAATTTGTCAATATCAAGTATCTCCTACCACCGAGGAATTATTCTCTCCCCTTAGAGGAAAAGTAAAATATTACGAAGACTTAACCTCTCCTACCACTGGAGAATGGGGTAGTGAGTTATGAAAATTGTTTTAGATACTTGTGCTTTAATTTGGTGGAGTTTAGATCCTGAGTGTTTATCCACTAATGCTCAAAGTGCTTGTGAGAAAATGGAAAAGGCAAAAAATGGTCTAGTTGCTTCAATTTCATTATGGGAAATTGCCCTAAAGGTAAAAAGAAAAAAATTAGATCTGGGAATTAATTTGGATGTATATATAAATACTCTCATGCGTTCAGACGTAGTCTCAATTATTCCCATTGATGTCAGTCTGTGGGTTAATAGTGTTCAATTAAACTGGGAACATAAAGATCCTGCGGATCGAGTTATTGTCGCTTTAGCAGATAAGTATCAAGCTGAATTGATTACGAAGGATACTGTGATCAAAGACTTTTACTCTTTAACAGTCTGGTAAACCACTAAAGTTTTATTCTCAATTATCCATTATCCATTATCCATTATCAATTGTAATAACCTTCCCTTAACCTCGCTATTTGAACCGTAGTGGTAAAATCCAGATAAATTGCAATAAATAGGAGAAAAGTGTGGAAAATTTAGAGTTCGCCATGCGCCTTGCTGTGGCATTTTTGCTCGGTTCGGCGCTCGGTTTTGAAAGACAATGGCGCCAAAGAATGGCAGGTTTAAGGACAAATACCCTAGTTGCCACGGGTTCGGCTTTGTTTGTCATGCTTTCAGTGCTTACCCCTGATGATGCTAGTCCTACTCGTATTTCTGCTCAGGTGGTATCAGGTATTGGTTTCCTCGCAGGGGGGGTAATCCTCAAAGAAGGTTTGAGCGTCCGAGGGTTAAACACCGCGGCTACTCTCTGGTGTGCGGCAGCTATCGGGGCTTTAGCTGGGGCTGGTTTCATTTCTGAGGCTTTCATGGGTGCGATCGCCGTTCTCATCTCCAATACCGTACTGCGTCCCCTCGGTTATCGTATCAATCAACAACCCCTAGAAAACACCGAACTAGAGTTGTGTTATGTCTGTTCTTTAATGTGTCACAGCAAAGACGAAGCCCATGTGAGAGCTTTATTATTGCAATCCCTTAACAGCGGTAAAATGAAATTACGTTCTTTATCTAGTGAAGACATAGAGGATACTATAGATAAAGTAGAAGTAGAAGCAGAAATGGTCACTCAAACCCGTGATGATGGATTTTTGGAACAAATCGTCAGCCGTCTGAGCCTTGAACCTGCGGTAACGGCCGCTAATTGGCGTATTATCGAACAGGAGTTTGGTTAAACTGTTGAGCTTTAAAGGTTTGGGGAAATATGGTAGAGTTTAAATATATTCTGGGAAATACTCCATTACCCATAGTTTTATTATTTGTGGTTTGCCGATTTGTTGGGGAAAGATTTTTTAAAATTTTGCGGTAAAGTCAAAGAATTGTTTATAAAAAAAGTTCTAAAGGTTATTATATAGTTGTATATTTTTTGTTTATCTTTAATTTTTATTTTTAAGTTTTTATAAATATGTCTTCTATTAATTACCAAAATATAATTCATGAACTAGGAAATATTAAAACAATAATTGACTCCAAACAGATTAAAACTTTATCCCAAGATTATTACTATTTTAGTCCTATTTTAGTAGATAAATTAGCCGATAAAAAAGCAGATTTAGTAGTTTTACCTAGTAGTGAAGAAGAGGTTTTAAAAGTTGCTCAAATTTGTGTAAAACATAGAATACCGCTCACAGTGAGGGGCGCTGGTACGGGAAATTATGGGCAATGTATTCCCCTTAATGGTGGCATTGTCCTAGATATGACTCAGATGAAGCAAATTCACTGGATTAAAAATGGTTGTGCCTGTGTACAAGCTGGGGTAAAAATGGCAAGCCTAGAAAAGGCAACTAGGCAAGAGGGATGGGAATTGCGCATGATTCCCTCAACCTATAAAGTCGCTACCATCGGAGGCTTTTTTGGGGGTGGTAGTGGGGGCATTGGCTCCATAAATTATGGGCAACTCAGGGATAGGGGTAATCTTCACCGAGTAAGGGTTGTAACCCTTGAGGATGAACCAAGAATTTTGGAATTAAAAGGAGATGAAACTAACCAAATTAACCATGCCTATGGCACCAATGGTATTATCACAGAACTAGAAATTCCCCTCGCTCCCGCTTATAATTGGTTAGATGCGATCGCCACTTTTCCCAACTTTATGGATGCGGCAAAATTTGGACAAGAGTTAGGGGATAGTGATGGCATTATTAAGAGGTTAATTAGTGTCCATGCTAGTCCTATTCCTGAATATTTTACGGCTCTTAAAAAATATTTACCAAAGGGAGAAAGCTGCGTTTTATTAACTATTAGTGAAAACTCCCTAAACTCTCTATCAGAATTAGTGATAAAACATCAAGGAAAAATTACTTATCAAGAAAATTTAGAGAAAAAAAATAGCCTTAATTTAACAGAATTTACTTGGAATCATACCACCCTCCATGCCCGTGCCATTAATCCGAATATTACCTATCTACAAACCTTCTTTTTTACCCTAGATAAAGTTGAGCAAATGTATAAATATTTTGGGGATGAAGTAATGATACACCTTGAATTTATGAGGGTGGGCGGTAAGGCTATCCCCGCAGGATTACAGCTAGTAAAATATACTAGCGAAGAGCGACTAAATGAAATTATCCAATATCACGAACAAAATGGGGCTTTTATTGCCAATCCCCATACCTATATATTAGAAGATGGAGGAAGAAAACAAATTGAACCTGAGCAACTAAAATTTAAGCGGATGGTTGATCCCTATGGTTTAATGAATCAAGGTAAAATGAAGGCATGGACAGAAAATAGTTAATTTCTGGTAAATGTAGCTACTCCTCATAAATGAAAAGATTTAATTTTCACAAATCAATCAAATATCAATTGCCTAATACCTAATTATGAAACTTAATCGACGTACTTTTTTACAGGGGGCTGGTTTAAGTATTGCCTCTTTGGGAGGTTTTTTTGGTGAAACAATTTTACCAACCCATCAATTAAGCCGTTATGCCCAAGCCTTGGGGGCAAATGAATCCCGAAAGTTAGCCCTTTTGGTGGGAATTAATCAATACCCATCGGGCAATAATAATTTAAGGGGTTGTGTGACGGATGTTGAGTTGCAAAAGGAGTTGTTGGTTTCTCGTTTTGGGTTTAATTCTGGGGATGTTGTCAGTTTAATTAATGGGGAAGCCTCAAGGGAGTCGATTTTAACTACGTTTGATGAGCATTTGACAAAACAGGCAAGGGAAAATGATATAGTTGTATTTCATTTTAGTGGGTATGGACGACAGGTAAGGTTAAATAATGGGGATGAGAATTTAACGGAAAGTTTGATTACCTCTGGTAGTAGTTTTAAGGGTGATGGTAATAATGAAGATATTTTGTTGGATAGTTTAATTAGTCTATGTCAATCTTTGAAAACTAGCCGCTATACTCTCATTTTAGATACCAGTTATCAACCTTTTGAGGTTTCCACGGCAACTAAGTTATGGTTAAGGTCCTATCGTGGTGATAATATTCCTATTATTAGTAGTAAGGAGTTAGCTTTTAATAAGGAGATTAAACAAAAAAGTAAAAGTTCTAATTCTTTGTTAAAGGGGAATAAATCGGGGGGAACAATTTTTACTTCGGCGACAGAAGGATTAGCGACGGAAATTACAAGTAATGGTTTTAATGCTGGTTTATTTACCTATAGTTTAACCCATTCTTTATGGCAAAATGTTGCTCCTATTAATAATTTAATTTTGAGTAAAAAAGTAGCGGCGAATATTGCTCTTATTAATGGGGAGTTAAAATATACAAATATTAGTTTAGCAATAAAAAATGATCTTGCCCCTTATTATATTTCGGCGGATGAAGAACATCATGGTGATACGGTGATAAAAAGTGTAAATGCTAATAATAATGTAGAGTTTGATTTAGTCGGTTTACCTTTATTAGTGCTGTTTAATTATGGTATAAATTCTTGTTTTTCCACAGAAATTGATCTTTCCCAAAATGTGGTGATTCAAGTTAATTCTTTGATGGGAAATAAAGCTAAGGGTGTTATTTTAAAGGGTGTGGATAAGGTAAAAACTGGTTTGGTGTTACGGGAGGCGGTGAGGGTAATCCCTAGGGAAATTGATTTGATGGTGGGTTTAGATAGTAGTTTACAAAGAATTGAAAGGGTTGATGCTACCAGTGCTTTGACTTCTGTGGGAGATATTAAGGCGATTAATTTGGGGGATGCTTATGGGGATTGTATTTTAGGGAAGTTAACTTCTAATGGTAGTTATGGTTTGTTTTCTCAGGCGGGGGTTGTGTTACCCAATACCATGGCAAAAATTCCTAATGAGGCGGTATCTACGGCGGTTAAACGGTTGAGTAGCCCTCTAAGAAATAAGTTAGCTCAAAAGTTGGTGAATCTAACTCTCAATAGTAATGCTTCTCGTTTACCTGTTAGGGTGGCGGTAGAATATTCTCAAAATAAACAAAGTTATATTAGCTATCAGAAAACTTCTTACAGTACGGCATTAGATAATCAAAAGTCTAATTTAAAAACTACTCCTAATATTGCTCAACAGAAGCAGTTAATTAATATTTCTGCTGGTTCTTCTTTTTCTATTTCTATCCACAATGAAAATGATTATGATCTCTATTATATTATAGTTGGTTTTAATTCTTCGGGAAGGGCGATCGCCTATTTTTCCACTCAAAATGTTATGGTAAATGCTCAGAAAATTTTTACTATTCCTGATGATAAAAGTGCTATTAAATTAATAGATAATGGTAATCAGGGTATTGGGGAATTAGTTATTATTTGTTCTCAATCGCCTTTTAATAATACGTTTAATGAACTATATAAAAACAGTAAAAATAGTTTAGAAGAAGAATCCGTAATTGTTTTAGAAAATCCTGTGGCGGTAGCCCAAGCTATTCTTTTAGATTTACATGAAGGTAGTGGCGTTACCCCTGATTTAGTTCCTAATTTATCAGATGTTTATGCTTTTGATTTGAGTAACTGGGCTAGTTTTAATTTTGTTTATGAAATTGATAGCTAAGTATGGGGATGAGTGTAATTGAATGACGGAGATGGTGAGCAAAGCCCACCTCACAAGTTACATTACAATTGGTTTAGATATTCCTTTAATTGATCTAAATTTAGCTCCCCTACATCTCCATCTTTCCTACTTCTAAGACTCAGGGTTTGTTTCTCTACCTCTTTGGTGCCAATGACGGCGACGAGGGGAATTTTTTCTAGTTCAGCTGTTCTAATTTGTTTCCCAAGGCGATCGCCACTACAATTAACCTCCACACGATAATCTAAGTTGCGCAACTGTTGGGCAACGGAATCAGCATAGGAATATTGCTCTTCGGTGACGGGTAAAAGCCTTAACTGAATGGGTGCTAACCAGAAAGGAAAATCCCCTGCATAGTTTTCAATCAAGATGCCAAAAAAGCGCTCTAAAGAGCCAAAAATGGCACGGTGAATCATAATCGGGCGTTGACGAGTACCATCAGAAGCCACATATTGAAGATCAAAACGCTCTGGGAGGTTAAAATCTACTTGGATGGTGGAACATTGCCACAATCTACCGATGGCATCCTTAATTTTAATATCAATTTTAGGGCCATAAAAAGCACCGCCCCCCTCATCCACCACATAATCCCACTCTTTTTCCTTGAGGGCATCCATTAAGCCTTGGGTTGCTAAATCCCAAATTTCTGAACTTCCCACGGACTTAGCGGGGCGAGTAGATAAATTTACTTCGTAATCCGTGAAGCCAAAATCCGATAAAATTTGCTCAGTAAGGTTCAAAACCCCCAATATTTCCCTTTTAACTTGCTCTGGTAAACAGAAGATATGGGCATCATCTTGGGTAAAACCTCTGACTCTCATCAATCCATGTAATACCCCAGAGCGCTCGTAACGATATACCGTGCCTAATTCTGCCCAGCGGATGGGTAAATCACGGTAGGAATACAAAGCACTTTTGTAGGTTAGCACATGAAAAGGGCAGTTCATGGGTTTGAGTTGATATTTTTGGGCATCGATGTCCATTTGATCAAACATATTTTCCCGATAAAAGTCGTAATGCCCTGATGTTTTCCACAACTCAAGGTTGGCTATGTGGGGGGTATATAAAAATTCGTAACCTGATTTTAAATGTTGCTCTCGCCAATAGTTTTCGATGATTAGGCGCATTTTTGCCCCCTTGGGTAGCCAAAAGACTAACCCTCCCCCTGCGTCTTCTTGGAGGTTGAACAGTTTTAATTCTGTACCTAGTTTACGATGGTCTCTTTTTTTTGCTTCTTCTTTTTGAGTTAAATAGGCTTTTAGTTGTTCGGGGGTTTCCCAAGCGGTGCCGTAAATTCTTTGTAGTTGGGTATTCTTTTCATCTCCTCGCCAATAAGCCCCTGCCACGCTTTCGAGGGTGAAGGCTTTGGGGTTAATTTCCCCTGTGTGGTTTAAATGGGGGCCGGCACACAAATCCCACCAGTATTCTTGGGGCGGAATTTTTACGGTTTCAATGAGGGATGGCTCTATTTCGGGATGGTTGGTGTAGCCTACGTCGGGGCTACCGATAAAGTAACGGGTAATGGTTTCTTCTTCGGGAATGTTATCTAATATTTCTAGTTTGTAATTCTCCCCTAGGGCTTCTATTTCTTCTCTTAAGTGCGATCGCACCACTTCTTCCCTAATAATGGGCAATTTTGCCTTGATAATCCTTTTCATCTCCTTTTGAATTAACTTCAAATCCTCTGGGGTAAAGGGTAAAGGGCGATCGAAATCATAGTAAAATCCATTCTCAGTCCAAGGCCCTATGGTTACTTTCGTTTCAGGAAAAAGACTTTGTACCGCCATCGCCATCACATGGGCGCAAGTATGACGAATACGCAACAACTTATCAGGGCTACTTTTACTTAGAACATCCATGGTACTTTGATCTTTTGCTGAAACCGCCATATTAATATTTTGATAATGATTATCATTATTTATGATATAGGCAATTAGAGAAAAATTCTACCTCTGATTAATATTGCAGAGTTTTGAGAACTAGCTGACCACCATAAGGATTATACAAAGCATAAGTAGCTTGATGGGGAATTTTGCCCACATTACCCACACCAATAATCTTTTTCTCCTTAACATCCTTGTTATCACTACTTTGACTATCTAAAGTCATAACCATCGATGTTAAACTACCCTGTTGTAACTGATACTCATACAACAAACTAGAACGTCCTGAAAAAAGATAATTGACATTCATCCGTTGTAAACGATCTAACATTATCCAAGGGGAAGTATCAGGGGTTAAAACCTCACTAACACTAACACTGCTACCATGAATCAAAAGACAATCAAACTCCACAAAACCGAAATCCAATTTTTGTAACCAATCCATGGTTTCACGGGAAATACAATCCCATAAACTCTTAGTAGCATCCACCCCAAATTGATCAATTAACTCCATAGGATTTGCCGTAGAAGCCAATCCATAAAGAATTAAACATTGCTCTTCCCACCAACCACGACAAACATGGGGAATTAACTCATGACTAGGAGGATTAATAATCCTCTCAATAACTGCCTCATTTTCTGAGCTAATACCAATCACATCACCCAATATGTATATATCCTCAATGGTTTGCTTTTGCTGATAAATATCTTTTAATACCGCCTCGTAAGCCTTTAAATTACCTTCAATTCCGCTTAAAATTGCCCACATTTTTTTAGTAAATATTTGATAGTGAATGGCTAAGTCCATCAGATACTACACTGAGTAAAACTTAATCATTGTCCATTGTTAATTGTCCATTGTTGACTACCTTTGACACACATGAGATGCGTCTTCCGCTTTTTCCGCAAACTCCAATCCCCTAGCCAATCGCCAAGCAAAAATAGGCGGTAAACCTTTCTCGATAATATCTCTACAGGTGGATTGATAATCATATTCAACCTCCCTTAAAGTCACTTCCCCCGTCTCCTTGTGGTAAATAACATAGGTAGCATTAGGTCTTCCGTGACGAGGTTCTCCCACAGATCCCACATTGATGATACGTTTTAAAGGACTATGAAATTCTTTTTCTTCTGATGCTTCTATGGTGGGCTGCTGAATTTTTACTTGTAACATACCATCGGTTAAATCACGAACATAGGGAATGTGGGTGTGTCCACAAAATAAAACGTCCGCAGAGGAGCTTAAAACACGTTCTAAGGCGGTGAAAGCATCCATTTCGGGCAAAATGTATTCGTGGTTGCTTTGGGGACTGCCATGGGCAAAACAGAGATTATCTAGTTTAAGGGTATGGGGTAATTCAGCTAAAAATTGACGATTTTCTGGGGTAATTTGTTCATTAGTCCACTCGTGGGCGACTATGCCTCTTTTTTCTGCTAACAAAGACGGATAACTACAATCACAAGCATTTAATCCTTCGACAATGTCCTCATCCCAGCATCCTTGTACAGAAGGAATTTTTAACTCTCGAATTTTATCAACAATTTCATTAGGATGGGGACCATATCCCACTAAATCCCCTAAACTATAGACAGCATCACAGTGATGGGCTTCAATATCTTTGAGTACCGCTTCAAAGGCGGGTAAATTGGCATGGATACAAGACATAACGGCAATTTTCATTAATATTTTTCCTCAATTTAGATAAAAGTTTTGTAGTTAAGGTGCGTCTTCGTAAATCAAACAGTTTGATTACTAAGGATTGAAGCATAGTACAAACATCAAAAAAATCGCCATCATCCATTAATACGCAGTGTCATTTTTTAGTGATTCTCTAACTTGTTGTTGATAAAAGTAAACCGTTGAATCGTCCAAACAAAAATCCCCTAAAGTATCGGCCATGGCTTTTTTATCTAGGTTACAACCAATGATTTCCAAACCGCTAAAATGAGTTGGTCTGCCCTCAAGGGATAATGGTAAATTTAAGGGATAAAATTCTGGACTATAACTATGGTCTAAATATTCACCATAAATACATTGACCATCCATAATGTTAAATATACCTTTAGCTCGAAAAATATCACCATAAGCCCCTAGGGTTAACTCTTGCCAAAAAGTTTCTAAGCTGGAGAAATCTAAAACTTCTCCTGTTAAAGTCGCTCTATGAATTTGTAAATCAGAAAAGTGTGGTAAACGGGGTTTTATGGTTATGGCTTGATTAACAATTATGTTGTTAGTTAAGGGTTTCCATTTATCTTGATTTTCTTCTGGATTTACTATGGCGATTACTTGAGCATTTAATTTTTCAAATAAATCTTTGATGGGATAATAATCTACATATTCAGGGACTTCTAAATAGATATGATTTTTTCCTGCTAATTCTATTAAATCTTGGGGAGATTGTACATCTACAATGGATAAGTCTTGATGAATACTTTGTAAAAAAGCACCATCAAGGGGAAAGGTATTAGTTTTCGGACTGTAATAGTAAAAATGGTGATCTTGATTTTCCTTGAATTGTTGTTGTATCCAGTGAGTTTTGCCTACACCAAAACTACCAATGACTACTGTTATCATATTTTTTGATGGTGACACTTATAAGAATGATAATCGTTATTATCTGTTTTTAGCAATGGTTTTTCCATTAAAAAGGTAAATCGTCTTCGTCTTCTATGTCTAATTCAGGGCGATTGATAACCTTTATTTCGGGAGGTGGAATGATAAAGGGTGGGGAGTCAATATTATCCAGAATTTCACCGTTGAGGTTTTTAGCAAATGTTTCTGCCACTTGTTTTATTTGGGCGGAGGATGTCTTGGCTATTTTTATCTCATTATCCGCAACAAGAGGTTGGGGTGAGGGGGTTATGATTTCTTCTTTCTTCTCCACGGGTTGAGAGTTGACGGGAGGAGGAGGGCTATAGGGTGGTTTTTCTTCTATGGGTGAAGATGGGGGGTTATCAAAAACTTTTTTTGTGGTTTCTTTTCCTTCTTGTACTTGAAATACTAGGTTAATGGATTTGCCTAAAATTTGACTGAAGGCTTTTTCCATGGCTGGTTGATGCTGTTTACTAAGTTTGAGAAAAAATTCTGTGATAACACCGATGGTAATGGTGGTGTTTTGATAGTCGAGAATATGGCATTGTTGCACCAAGAAACTTTTTGTCATCACGGCGGAGATGGTGGAGGCGACTTTTTCTTTTAATTCTTCTAAGGAGTTAAATGCAGGGGGGGGAGTGGTGGTTTCTTTTTCTGGGGGAGGGGAGGGTTGAGAGTTGACGGTGGTAGGGATAGCAAGGGGAGATTCTTCTTGCTTTGGAGGGGGGGTAAAGGTTTTTTGAGCGACGGGAGGGGGAGATGGGATGGGGGTGGGGGTTGGGTTGATTACGGCATTGGTAGCTACTACCCTATTAGCGGAGGGGAGGAGATTAAGGAGGGTAATTTCTAGCCAAAGGCGGGGTTGGGTGGTGTTTTTGATTTGGAGTTCGCTATCTTTGAGTTTTTTTTGCCCTTGAAGGATGGTTTCCATGGGCCAATGGTGGGCTGTTTGACATAGTTTTTGCCATGTTTCTTCGGTAACGGTGACTAAGTCCGATCGCCCTGGGGCTGTTTTTGCTATCAATAGACTAAGATAAAAGTTAGCGAGGTTTTGTAGCAGTATTAAGGGTTCTCTACCCCTATCCAATAGTTTACGACATTGTACTATGACGGTTTCTGGGTTATCCGTTGCGATCGCACTCAACAACTCCAATAAATCCTGCTCAGATACCGAACCCACCAAATCCCAGACCTTTTGGGTGGTAATAGTACCCGATAACAAACTTAGTTGATCTAATAAACTTTCTGCATCCCTCATCCCCCCATTGGAAAGTTGTGCCACCAGACTAAGCGCCCCAGAATCAATGTCTATGCTCTCCTCCGTGGCGATATAGCCCAAGTGTTTTACCATGGCATCAAGGGGGATACGACGATAATCAAACCGCTGACAACGGCTGATAATGGTGGGTAATACCCTTTGGGGATCGGTAGTCGCCAGAACAAAAATTACCCTACTCGGTGGCTCTTCCAAGGTTTTTAACAGAGCATTAAATGCGGCGGTACTGAGCATATGGCAATTATGAACCAATAAACCATTTGCTACAAAATTATGGTTATCCTCAACTTCTATGTCGTAAACGTTCTCTTTTCCAATAACACTAATCTTTTCTATGACTTCTAAACTTGTATTCCATTGAGGGGATGGCGTATTGTTGAAAATCCTTGAGCCATTTACGAGTTGATTTTGCTCCGTATTGATTATCTTTAAACTGGTGTCCTCTGGCAAAACGTCTGATTCTACCATCTGTTCCGTATTTATGGATAAGACTCCCGCATCCACATTCACAGGGGATAGTATCTTCATTCCTTCTCGAAGCTCGTTTGCTTTTATCCATCCATCTGTTGTCCGAATTAAATGATTACCTGTACAACGAATTTCTCTATGGTTGGTTTTTATTTTTAGAGTTTCTTTGATTCCTTGGTCTAACCATCTTATAACTTTTTTATATTCCCACTGCTTTGATTTTTCATCATAGCTAAGGACTTTTTTCCCTTGAATTTTTGGGTTATCTAACCTCATAAATCCTTCATTCGTATTTATCAGGCTATCTCCTGTTAAACATTCGTCGATCACATATACTTTATAACGAAACTGCACAGGGGCGAACTGTACCCGCTCAATAATTTCCCTAATGTTGTCAACCCCCGTATTACTGGCGGCATCAATTTCAATGACATCAAGGGCTGAACCGTTGGTGATACTTACACAGGCTTCACACTTTCCACAGGGCGCAGGGGTAGGTTTATCTGTCGCCATACAATTTAGGGATTTGGCTAAAATACGGGCGCTGGAGGTTTTTCCTGTACCCCTAGGTCCACAAAATAGATAAGCTGGGGCGATTTTCTCTGAGGTAAGGGCATTACTCAGGGTTTGGGCGATCGCATCTTGTCCTGCTAATTGTGCAAAGGTTTGAGGACGATATTTATGGTGTAAAGGCTCGTAAGTCACAGCAGTTATAGTTTGTGCAGGGTAATGGCTAGTAGCGATTGTTTTTACTCTTTATCTTAATTGTCTATGGTCTATTGTTTATTGTCAATTCCATTGTCTATTGTTTCTGGTTATCCGTTATTATTAAATATCAATAGAATATGGGTTTTTGTTCTCGAAGGTAATGATTAAAAAAATATGGCCGTGGGGTGCAAAAAAAGAAGAATCACCACAGGATTATAATCAAGAAGAAGGGGAAGACTCCTCCCAGGAAAAGCATTTTACCGATGATAAAACTTTGGAGTACCTTTTTAATCAATTATTAGAAGGGGTTGCTAAGGGATGGACGGAAAACCGCATCGAGAAATTTTTTCAGAATTTAGAACCAAAAAAAATAACCGTTGATAGTTGGTTGATATGGTTACAAAAATATGGCGAAGATTTGGTTAACTCTTTTGCTCCCCATTACACCATCGCCTCAAGGATGGTAATTTTGGGGGAAAAAACTTCTTCGTTACCATTTTATCGTCCCGTGGGAGATTTAGCCCATGAGTTTGGCAATGAAATTTTGGCAAGGAAAGATGGTATCCAATTAGAGCCTATCAAGAGTAATGGTGATGAGGATGAGTCATCGGAGGTTAGTAGTTTGGCGGATTTATTAAAACTTCTTCAGGATGACGAAAATTTTGCCCGTAAAACTGCCCGTAAGTTGGGTTTAAAAAATCATGACCCGGGGGCTATTATTGAAAAGCTGGTGAAAGCGAGTAATTCAAGCAAGGAAATTCTGTTGGAAATAGAATCTATTGCCATGGATGAGGAAGAAGAGGAGGAGTTAATTGATTTAGAATGGGTGGAGCATTGGTTTAGTTTGGGTTTAGAAAAGGCACAAGGTGGAGATTTGGAAGGGGCGATCGCCTCTTGGGATAAAATCATAGAAGTAGAACCAAATTTAGGACAGGTTTGGCATAATCGAGGGTGCGCCCTTGCCTATATGGAAAGATATACCGAAGCCATCGAATCCTTTGATCACGCCCTTGATATAAACGTCAATGATGTGGAATCATGGAATAGTCGTGGTAATGCTTTGTACAATCTACAACAGTATTCCGAAGCCCTCATGAGTTGGGAAAGAGCCATCGGTATTCAACCTAATTATTTTATGGCATGGTACAACAAAGGTCGTGTTTTAGAAATTCTTGATCGCTACGGTGAAGCCCTAGAATGTTATCAACAAGTAAGTGCGATCGCCCCTGAGTTTGAAGAAGTAAAACCTCGCCTCCAAAACCTCAGAGAAATCAATGCCTAATCCCCTCCACGTCACCGCCATCCTCGCCATGAGTGCCGACGGAAAAATAAGCCCCCACAGTAACACCCCTGCCCGATTCAGTAGCCCCCAAGACCTAGAACACCTAGAAGAGCAAATATCCCTCTGTGATGTCATCATTTTCGGAGCCAACACCCTTAGAGCCTATGGTACCACCCTCACCATCAAAAAAAACCATCTCCTCGCCCAAAGACAGAGGCGACAACAAACCCCCCAACCCATAAATATCGTCTGTTCCTCATCGGGGCAACTAGAACACCATTATCGTTTTTTCCAACAACCCATTAAAAGACTTCTATTAACCACAAAAAAAGGTCAAATAAACTGGCTAAATAGTATTAATAAAACCCAAGAAAAACAACTTTTCACCGATTATATAATAAACAAAAAAGATGATGACAAAATAGACTGGCAAGATACCTTTCATTATCTGCAAACCATCAACCTTAATCGTATAGGTATATTAGGAGGAGGAGAACTAATCGCCTCCATTCTTGCCGAAAACCTCTTAGATGACCTTTGGCTAACCCTTTGTCCCGTCATCCTAGGCGGAAGCCAAGCCCCCTCCCCCGTAGGAGGAATCCCCCTAGAAAAACCTCTATCCTTGGAATTAAAAAATATTAAACCCATAGGAGAAGAACTGTTTTTACACTACAAAGTAAGAAAAACTAACGATCAACCATAACCCCTTGTTTCTCTTTTAACTCCGTAATTTCTTGCTCCAAAGACTCAATTCTATCAATCAAAGTTCTGATCACCGTTGCCTCAGAATCAGGTAAATTACCGTGTTCCAAAGGATTAACCTTCGCCCCAGAGCGATAGACAATTCTCCCCGGAATACCTACCACCGTACACTCAGAAGGAACATCTCGCAAAACCACCGAACCAGCGCCAATGCGCACATTATTTCCAATTAATAAATTACCCAAAACCTTTGCCCCAGCACCTACCACCACATTTTCACCGAGGGTGGGGTGACGTTTACCCGTATCCTTGCCCGTACCCCCCAGAGTTACCCCCTGATAGATAAGGCAGTAATCCCCTAAAATCGCCGTTTCCCCAATGACAACCCCCATACCATGGTCAATAAATACCCCATTCCCCAACTGCGCCCCGGGATGGATTTCAATACCAGTAAAAAATCTACCCAAATGGGATAAAAAACGAGGAATAAAAGGAATTCCAAGGCGATATAACCGATGGGAAAAACGATGTAAAACCACCGCTTGTAAACCAGGGTAGCACAATAAAACTTCTAACCAGTTACGGGCAGCAGGATCTCGCTCAAAGATAATTTTAAAATCAGAAATGATGGATGATAGCACTTTTTATATATGGGGTAAATTTTTTACTAAGTTTATTATCTCTTAGGTTGAACTTATTTGATGGAAGGGTTTACCGAAATTTAAAAAGGAGATTGATTGGTTTGAGAAGGTCTAGCACTCGGTACATTTGCACTACCTTGATTGGGGCTAGTACCGACACCTTGAGAGTTAGAAACCCAAGGGATAGGATTATTATTATTCCCCATATTGGAATTATTTTGAACCGAAGGTGGATTATAAATTTGGCTCCCCACAGGAGGAACATTACTGGGCATACTTTGGGGTCGATTCATGTTCCCACGGGGATTGTAATTCGTCATTACATTGCTCACTGCCTGATTTAGAGGACTAGGAGATATGGACGTTTGGGAAGACTGTCTTTGCTCGTTTAGTTCGGGGCTAAGTAACCCTTGATTGATCAAGTTATTATTGCTGTCACCCCCAGATGGTCTTACTTGGGGAGAAATACGAGGTAAGGATAAAACCTGCTCATATAAACGGGTTTGCCCAGTTCTATTGGGGGTAGCTCCTTGGATAGTATCCCTTGAGCCGCCTCCTAATATATCAAATTCTGCAATGTCTTCTGAGTCGGAAAGATTTTCTCCCCCCGTAGGATTTTGAGGGGAAGATACATTATTCTCAGGGTTTAACGAGGTATTCTCTGAAGTATTATCAGACTCATTCTGATTTTCGACTCCATCAACTTCTTCTACTTCAACGGTGGCCCCTGTGCTGGAGGGAGGGGGGGTTTCTCTGCTAACTTGTCTAAATTGGTCGTTGATGACGATGAGTTGCCAAGCAACAATTCCGATTACCCCGAGTCCTACTACTGCTGTTAAGAATAATGGATTTAGAAAAGTACCCATTCTTGATTTGAGATAGTCGGGGGAGTTTTTTCGAGAAGGAGGTGCCATGATAAAAATATCCAATGATTGTCGGCACTTTCAATTATATCACTGTCTATTTAACATTGATGTAAAGAAGCCAACTGGCTAGGGTAAAACCAATAATATTTCCTAACCATGCGCCCATCAATGGGTTAAGGATGCCTGACATTGCTAAGGATTCTCCCATGAATGAAATGACGTAGTAGGCTAAGATGATGGCGATGCAGACACCAAAACTTTTGGCTTTTCCTGTATTTTGGGGGCGAATACCTAACGCAGATCCCATCATGGCAAATACAATACACACAAAGGGTAAGGCTATCTTACTTTGAATTTTTACCGCTAGTTTACGGGCTTCACTTTGGTCTCCTTCTAATCTGGCAGTTTCTAGGTACTCTTGGGCTTGACTGATACTCATTTCATCATAACTTAGGGGGCGATCTGCAAAATCTAGGGGCGCTCGGGGGAGGGATAGTTGTTGATGTTGGAAGCGTACAACATTTCTTGAGCTACCGTCTGTGGCGATCGCATAGATGGTGCCATTAAAAAAATCCCAAATATTTTCACGAATATTCCATTGGGCAGTTTCAGCGGTTAAAACTTGATTGACTCCTTCCCTCGAAAAATCAAGGATGGTAAGGTACTTCATTTGATTACCATTAAATTCCTCCGCATAAAAAAGCCGAACTAAACCATAACTAACGGAGCCGTCACTTTTGACAATATCTGCATATTCAGGGTACAAAATATTTTGTTGACTTAAACTAGGTTGTACTTGATTTAGGGCTTGTTGTAAAACAATGGTGGCTTGTCGATTGGTGGAGGGAGTTACAACATCGTTAATAAAAAATGTGATACCCGTAATGGAAAGACTTAGAATGAGGGCTGGTACTACTAAGCGATAAAGACTCACCCCCACACTTCGTAAAGCAATAATTTCGCTATCACTAGAAAGACGACTATAGGCAACTAGGGTTGCTAAAAGTATTGACATGGGAAAGGCAAAAACTATAAACTCTGGTACCCTAAGCAGAAAAATATGAACGGCTACGCTTACAAATAACCCTGACTCGGTAACTCGACGAATGAGATCAAATAATGTACCGATGGATAGCCCTAGGGCAGTAAATAAACCGATACCAAATAGAAATGGTATGATTATTTCTCCCAGAACATATTTATCCATAAGGGAGATATGGAATTTTAGGGGTTGAGTAGTTTTCTTTTCTTCCATCAGAGTTATATTTTAAAGTTATCTCCTAGGTAATATTGTCGCACAAGGGAATTTTTATAAAGTTCTTCAGCGGTTCCCGATGCCAAAATTTGCCCTTCTCGCATGATATACGATCGCCCCGTAATCGCCAAAGTTTCCCGAACATTGTGATCTGTAATTAAAATACCCATCCCTCGATTTTTGAGGTCTTCAATAATTTTCTGAATCTCTGATACCGCAATGGGATCAACCCCCGCAAAGGGTTCATCCAGCAACAAAAATTTAGGTCCATCCCTGCCCACCGCCAAAGCCCTAGCTAATTCCGTGCGTCTTCTTTCTCCCCCTGATACCTGAGAACCTTTGGTATTGACCACTTTTTCAAGGCGAAAGTCTTCGATGAGTTGTTTTAGTCTGATGTGACGGTTACGGGATGAGAGGCTACTTTGTTCGAGGACTAATTCTATGTTTTCTCGGACGGTGAGGTTGCGAAAGATACTGGCTTGTTGGGTAAGATAGCCGATACCAAGTCTTGCCCTTTGACTGAGTTGCAGGGAGGTGATGTCCTGCTCATCCAAGTTTACTTCTCCTAGGTTGGGCATGATTAATCCTGTGGTGATATAGAAGGTGGTGGTTTTTCCTGCTCCATTGGGCCCTAGTAGCCCGACTATTTCCCCTTGTTTTACTTTGAGGTTAACTCGATTGACAATGGCTCTTTTGCCGTAGGATTTATGGATGTTTTTAAGTGCTAATTCCATGGGATTGTGTCGCAAAAACCAGTTTCTTTCTTTATTTTAGGGGTTGTTGGAGTCAATGAGATAAACCGACTCTACTTGTCTTTGGTTTTGGGGGGTGGCGATAAATCTTCCCTCATCGATCAAATAGGTCATGGTTTCGGCTCTCATGCTGTTACCGTCTTGGAGCACTTGAACGTTACCGTTTAGCACTAATCTTCTTTCTTGGCTAAAAAATTGGGCTTGGGCGGAGGTGGCTTGAATATTACGGGATGGAAATTCTATAAATACATTACCTCTGGCGGTGATAACTCCTGTTTCTGAGTTGGCTTCTTGTACGTCAGATCTTACGGTGATGGGTTGTCTGGTATTATTTTGGGCTTGGGCTTGATAAATATTTTTTTCTAGGTTGGGTCCCCCGATGGTGGTAATTAGGGAGGTAATGATGGCGGTGGTAATTAATACGGGAAAATATTTTTTGGGGGTCATTTTATTCATGGCGATCGCACATTAGTTAGTAAAGGACTATTGATTAGATTTTTGAGAGAACAAATATGTTCCCCTGATTACCCCTACTGATGCGTAAATCATGGTCAAGGTAAGTGGTTTCTAACCAGCCGTTGGCATTGGTAAAATTTTCGAGGGCTTGGTTAATTTTGATGTCGAGGGGAAAAAAATGTTTTTTGTTACTAATTTGGGTGATGATGTCTCTAGGAGATAAATACTTGAGCCAGTTTTTTAGGGTAACGATGGTGCGCTCAAATTTTACATTTACTCTCTTCTCTGATTCTACCTTTAAACTAGCGATAACCACCATTACACTATCAAGCAAGGGTAGTCCTCTTATTTCCACAATGTTGTATATCTTTTTGGTGGAGATATGAATAGATTGATAGATATTATCGATTTCTACTAGGGGAATATTATTTAACCCCAACAGACTTTTACTCGAGGTGTACAGTAGTTGCCAATCTCCCTCCAGAAGTTCCTTTTTTTCCATGGGTCGAGGGTTTGGGTTTGTATCCTCTAATTCTTCTATGGCACTGAGGATCTCTACTTTATCACTATCAGAAGTATTTTTTTTACTGTTATAACGGGCGATCGCCCCCAACAAATTAGTTTTCGCATTCATAAATAATCTGGTAAAATGTATGTTCTCAACGAAATTTAGACAGCTAGTTATATTAGTTTATGAAAAATCCCGCACTGCGTAAAGAAAAGCGCTACGAGCCAGCACCTGTAATTCCTTTAAAACAGGAAGGTTCAATCTTAGACTGGTTAGAAAGCAATAATAAAATCATGTACCGAGAGGAAAAAGAAGAAAAAACCCACATCCTCCCCGTATCCGAAGATGAAGAAATCTCTGAACTCATTGAAGACGATGACGATGATGATGATTATGAAGAACAGGATTCCGACGTAGATGATGATCTACTTTAATAGAGTTAACTTAAAGGGTATAGGGCATAAACCCTAACCCCCACACCCCAAAAACTATTCCTCCGCCCCAATCTCCTCTTCTCCTAGGGGAGTGATACGATTAATCAACTGAATTAATTGATCTCCTTTTTCCAAAGAAGAGTCCTCCATAAATCTTATCTGGGGAGTATGACGTAAATTTATTTTGCTTCCTAAACTACGTCTCACAAACGCCGTACAAGCCTTTAAACCCTCCATAGTCTCTTTTTTAGCTTCCGAAGTACCATAAATACTCACAAAAACCTTAGCGTGTTGTAAGTCTCCAGAAACCTCCACATGGGTAATGCTGACCATTCCAGCACCCACACGATCATCTTTTATTTCATTGATGAGCATTTGACTTACTTCTCTTTTAATGAGAGATGATACTTTTTCAATACGACGACTATTAGCCATTTTTCTATTTTAAAAAATTCTTTAATACACAACATTTTTTGTTAGGTTGCACTGAGTCCTAACATTGCCTCTAGGGTAAAATAAAGGAAGGAAAAAATCCCGATCAATACCCCAAAAATAGCAATTCCCGTCACAGGGTTTTTAAATAAAGGTTTTATCTGTTCCCATAAAAAAATAAATATTCCTAAAATTAAACTCACCATATAGCGAGGATAACGCAATACATTTTCCCAAAAACCGTCCATAATTTAATTATCTCTGAGTTATTTAATATGTAATTTATTTTATTTTAAGCACTAAATACTATATTTAATTAAGGGATGTGCGGCAAGCTAGAAAGTCATAAAAATTAGTTAATAATTGAGAATAAATAACGCTTTTTTTATTAAATTTTCTCCCTGTGGGATTTTTATTTTTCCCTTTATTCTTTCTAGGTTTACCCTTAAAAACCTTTTATCACATCCTGATCATTATATTCAGTTTAACATCGATTTTTACCAAAAACTTTGGGTTTACCCGTTAGGGTCAAGATTTTTATTGAGAATTTTAATAATATGCTGATCGTGTAATGGTTTAATTAAAACATCTGCAAAGCCTACAGACTTATAATCGTCAGGCTCAATTTTGCTCAAATCATCGGTAATGAGAATAACGGGTATTTGTTGAAAAGCGGTAGTTTTTTTAAATTTACTAATTAAATCATAGGCATTCACAGAAGATAATTCCCTATCCACAAAGATTACTTGAGGATTATTTTGTTGGGCAAATGCGATCGCCAAATCTCCTCTATTAAAAGAGTTAAACTGGTAATCAAGCTCACCCATGGTATTTTTTATATCTTTGGTTACTTGCTCTTGCTCCGTAATACATAAAGCCTTCCTCTGATGTCCATGAATGGAAGAAGGTTTAAATTTGATTAGCCAAGGTAGGGGAATATCCTCAGCCAGAGTTAATTCTATTAACCCTAATTGAAAATAAGGAATCATCATCCGTGTCATCGACACAATATCTTGATTCAACTGAACATGTAAATCTCGTATGGTATTTTTGCCATTAAATAGCTTTTTCATAATCTGATAAGTTTGGGGAGAAGTGCGCCGATTTAACTCTCCTGCTTGACGAATTATAGGGGCTTTATTCGGGGATCTATCCGCTAATTTTGCCCCTAACCATTTTTGCCAATCTTGCCAAACTTCCACGATAATAGGTTCTGTATCGATAAAAACTAAAGGAGATGAGGGGTTTTTATCCTCGACAATATCGAAGTTTACTTCCATTGCCCTTGTTAAATCGAATAAAATTTCTTGAATAATACCACGAATTATTTTATTAGTAACGGCAGGATTTAAAACTTTTTCATCTATTAATAAAGAAAATAAATTGTATTCCCAATTAAGCAGAAATTGTTTATTATTAAAAATTTTCGGGTCAAAAGTATCTAATATTTGTAGAGTTTCAGGAGCATATTTTAGTACATTTCTTCGCCACCGACGACAGGGATGTATGCCCCCCGTAGCATAGGAAATTCTACCCAAATACATAAAGAATACCCATTGAGTACCGTTTCTGGCGGTAAAAATCAATTTCCCCGTAAACTGAGGAACTTTTAAAGTTTTAAACAAATGTGCTTGTCGGGTGCCGACAAATTGAGGAATGGCGACTTTAAACGACTCATTAATATCCGACATTGTTATTGAGATAAAGGATTAGTAAACTTATTTACGTGTTTTTGGTCTAAGTAATTAAACGGGCTATGAGAGCAAGGAAAGTTATCTTTCTATTTTTAACAGATTGCTTATGGACTCTATTATTATTCTACCAACATATTTGATATATTTTTGATCAATCACACAGCCATGAAAATTATTATAAATACTTGTTTTCATACTATGAAGGTGAACTAATGAAAAAAATCACTAAACATAAATCATTTTTCAGAACATTTCTATTCTCCATATTAGCCATATTTCTTTTTTCGGGATTAGTAACGGCTTCAGATATTACCGATAGATTACCCACTCCCCGCACATTTCCTTTACCTCCACCCCTCGCCTCCCTCACCCTAGATACTGAAGAAAATTATTTTGATCACCTCGAACCCCATTTAGTAGGACATTTGATCTGGTCAGAATTTCCCGTAACAGTATATGTTGCCCCCCCTGACCAAAATCTTTCCGAATCGGGCTATCAAAGACAGTTACAATGGCAAAAAGCCGCCCACAGTGCGATCGCCTCTTGGCAACCATACTTCCCCCTTGCCATAACGGAAATAGAAGACAACGCAGACATTCTTATTCGCCGTCAACCAGCCCCAATCAGGGGAAAATTTAGCGCAGAAACAGGACTTTTTGACTTACCGAGGATTACTGCAGCTACGGCCACGGTGAGATTTTATGCAACCCAAACCCCTCCAGCAAAACTAAAACATCAAATGATAATTGAAGTTAGCCCCCATCAAACCTTTGACTATTGGGTTAACAATATAAAACACGAATTAGGACATGCCCTTGGTATTTGGGGACACAGCCCCAATCAAGATGATATAATGTATCATGCCCAAACCCGCAACATCCCCACCATATCCCCCAGAGATTTAAACACCCTCATCAAAATTTATCAGCAACCCACGAGACTAGGAGGCACTTTTCCCCCATCCCCATCCGCCACGAGATAACCATGAAAAAGAAAAAAACAAAACGCATCCCCATTCCCCCAGAAGTTAGAAAATACGTTTATCAAAGGGATAATTACCGCTGTCAAAGTTGCGGCAAACCAAGCCAAGAAACCACTCTTAATATTGATCATATAATTCCCCTAGCTAAGGGAGGAAGTAATGATATTAGTAATTTGCAAACCCTCTGCTCTAATTGTAATTTACAAAAAAAAGATAAATTAGATCATCGCTTTCGCCGCCATTATTCGTAAATATATTTTTATGATAGTTCAAATGATAAGGGCGATCGCACTCTATTGCGTAGATATAATGGTACTAATTTTTTGTGGATGTTTAATAGCGTAGAGAGATTAATCACAGGAATAGTAAAAAATGGCTCGAGGCAGATTTGAACTGCCGACCTTGGGCTTATGAGTCCCCTGCTCTAACCTACTGAGCTACCGAGCCTTATTTCGTAACGGTTAACTATTATAGCTAAATATCCATAGAAATTCAAGGGAAAAATAAAAAAATTATCTTTCCCCCTGCCCACACTTAAACCCAAACCAGATTAACCATCCATCCATTCAGTGTGGAAAAATTCTCCACGGGGTTTATCAGTGCGCTCGTAAGTATGAGCTCCAAAATAATCCCTTTGGGCTTGGGTTAAATTTTGAGGTAATCTCTCACTGCGATAACTATCAAAATAGTCAAGGGAAGCATTAAACGCAGGGGCAGGAATACCCATAGAAGTAGCCATCATCAACACATCTCGCCATGCTTGCTGACGGTCTAACATACTTTGTTTAAACTCAGGGGCAAGAAGTAAATTAGGTAAATCAGGATTATCAGAAAACGCCTTATTAATTTTACCTAAAAATCCAGCCTTGATGATACAGCCACCCTTCCAAATTCGGGCAACTTCGGGCAGATTAATATTAAAACCAAACTCCTCGGACGCCTTAGCAATTAAAGCCATACCTTGGGCATAGGAACACATCTTAGAACAATATAGAGCATCCCTAACCTTGGGAATAAAACTCTCCACATCTCCTGTAAACTCAGAAGTAACCCCTTTCAATTCTTGAGAGGCTTTGACTCGTTCATCTTTAAAACCTGAAATTACCCTAGCATTTACCGCTGCATAGATGGTGGGAATAGGTACAGCCAACTCCAAAGAGCTTACCACAGTCCAGCGCCCCGTACCCTTTTGCCCCGCTGCATCCATGATTAAATCAATGAGATGTTTGCCAGTTTCGGGATCTTTTTTGGGGAAAATATTGGCAGTAATATCAATCAAGAAAGAATCTAACTCCTCGGTTTTATTCCATTCACTAAATACTTCATGGAGTCTTTCATTGCTCAAACCCAAACCGTTTTTAAGTAAATCATAGGCTTCAGCAATCAACTGCATATCACCGTATTCGATGCCATTATGTACCATTTTCACATAATGCCCAGCGCCCCCAGGACCAATATAAGTAACACAAGGGCCATCATCAACTTGAGCCGCAATCTTGGTTAAGATAGGTTCTAAATCTTGATAAGCGGATTCAGTACCCCCCGGCATAAGGGAAGGACCATTGAGCGCCCCTTCTTCACCACCACTGACACCCATACCCATAAAGCCTAAACCCGTGGCTTCTAGTTCCTTGGTACGTCTTTCGGTGTCTTCATAGAGGGAGTTCCCACCATCAATAATCATATCTCCTTCTTCGAGGAGGGGTTTTAGCTGTTGAATGACGGCATCTACGGGGCCTCCTGCTTTTACCATCACCAGAATTTTGCGAGGGCGTTCGAGGGTTTTTACAAATTCTTCTAGGGAATAAGCCGCTTTTACGTCTTTATCTTTTGCCCTAGTGGCCATGAAGTTTTCCGTTTTATCTGGGCTACGGTTATAAACGGCAATGGGAAAGCCCCTACTTTCAACGTTAAGAGCTAGGTTTTCGCCCATTACAGCTAGTCCAATTACTCCAAAGGTTCTTTTAGTCATAAAAATGTTTATGTTTTGTACTTATTACACTTTTAGGTTAGCTTGATATTTTGGTTTTGTTTCCGAAGATATTGTTAAAAAAATAGAGAATAAGTAGGTTGGCTAAATTAATTCTAGCTTTTCTTATCCTAGTAAGATTCTTATACAACACACAGGGGCAAGGGGCTTAAGGACTTTGTTATCCATTAGGCACATCAATTTAATTATGACTACTCAATTAAACATAATTTACCAAAGCAATTAATAATCAAACTTCGTTTACTCCTACCCCTAATCTCCCCTACTCCCCATTTCCTCAATCTGGCAAGTATCTGGTAAGATCTAAATTTCAATTCATGTTCGGAGATGTTGATTTTACTGTGATTAAACTGATTAAAACTCCCCAAGAAGACCAGTTGATAATTACCCATAATGGTGATGGTTTACAAGGTACTATTTCTATCCCGGGGGATAAGTCTATTTCCCACCGTGCTTTGATGTTAGGGGCGATCGCCTCTGGACAAACCACCATCGAAGGATTATTATTAGGGGAAGACCCTCGTAGTACGGCAAAATGTTTTCAGGCCATGGGGGCAACCATATCAGAGTTAAACACACAAAAAGTCGTTGTAGAAGGCATTGGCAACCAAGGATTACAAGAACCTACCGATATTCTTGATGCGGGTAACTCAGGCACTACCATGCGCTTAATGTTGGGTTTGTTGGCATCTCAACCCGGTAAGTTTTTCACCGTCACAGGGGATAACTCATTGCGATCGCGCCCTATGTCTCGGGTAGTAAAACCTTTACAACAGATGGGAGCATTAATCTACGGTAGAAAAGATAATCAAAACGCGCCCCTAGCGGTAATCGGACAAAATTTAAAACCCATCCATTACCATTCCCCCATCGCCAGCGCTCAGGTAAAATCCTGTATTTTGTTGGCAGGGTTGATGAGTGAAGGGAAAACCACCGTTACCGAACCTGCTCTATCACGGGATCACAGCGAAAGGATGTTACGGGCTTTTGGGGCAAAATTGGACATCGATCCAGATACTAACAGCGTTACCATTGAAGGTAAAACCCCCCTTATGGGGCAAAAGGTAATCGTACCGGGGGATATAAGCTCGGCGGCCTTTTGGCTAGTGGCAGGGGCGATCGCACCTAATTCAGATTTGTTGATCGAAAATGTGGGGGTAAACCCTACCCGTGTGGGCATCTTGGAGGCTTTACAGATGATGGGGGCGGATATTACCCTAGAAAACCAAAGGGAAGCAGCGGGGGAACCCGTGGCGGATTTGCGGGTGAAGTCTAGTCAGTTAAAGGGTTGTACCATCGAGGGAGCTATAATTCCCCGTCTCATTGATGAAGTACCTATTTTAGCCGTGGCGGCCTGTTTTGCAGAAGGAACGACAAAAATTAAAGATGCAGAGGAATTGAGGGTAAAAGAGAGCGATCGCCTTGCGGTAATGGCGTTAGAATTAGGCAAGATGGGGGCAAAAGTTACTGAATATCCTGACGGATTAGAAATCATCGGGGGAAGTCCTCTCCATGGTGCCGATGTAGATAGTTTTACCGATCATCGTATTGCTATGAGCTTGGCGATCGCAGCCTTAATGGCAAAAGGAGAAACCACCATCCACCGTGCCGATGCCGCTTCCATTTCCTATCCCACCTTTGTTGATACCCTCTCCCAACTCACCGCAAACTAAATTTTGTTCGTCACCATCAAATATATGAACTACATTAAGACTAAGTTAGATAATTTTTACCTAACTGACTATCGTAAAAGTTAGTTTTATTTAATAATAGACAAGGTCATCGAGAAGGTAGATAAATAAATGCTAGAACAAGATTCCATATTGATTGAAGAAATTGAAGCTAGGGAGATATTAGACTCCCGTGGGCGCCCCACCGTAGAAGCAGAAGTACGCCTAGAAAGCGGCGTGGTAGGTATTGCCCAAGTGCCTAGCGGTGCCTCTACTGGTAGCTTTGAAGCCCATGAATTGAGAGATGGAGATCCTAATCGCTACGGTGGTAACGGGGTTTTAAAAGCCGTACGCAACATCAGAGAAAAAATTGCTCCCGAACTACTTGATATTGACGCTTTTGATCAGGTGGGCATCGATACAGCTATGATTAACCGTGACGGTTCCCCCAACAAGAAGAATTTGGGTGCTAATGCCATTCTTGCGGTATCCCTCGCCAATGCCAAGGCGGTAGCCCTTGAATTACAGATGCCTTTATATCGTTATTTGGGCGGCCCTTTAGCCAATGTTTTACCTGTTCCCATGATGAACGTTTTAAATGGTGGTTCCCATGCTGATAATAATGTGGACTTCCAAGAGTTTATGATTATGCCCGTGGGTGCGGAAACTTTCTCTGAGGCTCTAAGATGGGGTGCAGAAATTTTTGCTTCCTTGAGCAAGGTTTTAAAGGGAAAAGGCTTACTCTCTGGGGTAGGTGATGAGGGGGGATACGCTCCCAATCTAGGGTCTAACCAAGAGGCTCTGGACTTGCTTATACAGGCGATCGAGGTGGCTGGTTATAAACCGGGAGAACAGGTTGCTTTGGCTATGGATGTGGCGGCCAGTGAGTTTTACAAAGATGGTCAATATGTTTATGATGGCTCTGCCCATTCCTCGGAGGAGTTTATCGATTATTTAGAGGATTTGGTGGGTAAATATCCCATTATTTCCATCGAGGATGCCCTACAGGAAGATGATTGGGATACCTGGAAAACCCTTACTGACAGATTAGGTTCTAAAATTCAATTAGTCGGCGATGATTTATTTGTCACCAATGCCACCCGTTTACAAAAGGGTATTGATTTGGGTATTGCCAATTCTATCTTAATCAAGTTGAATCAAATTGGTACCCTCAGCGAAACCCTAGAAACCATCCACTTGGCTACCCGTAAAGGTTATCGCTCTGTTATCAGTCATCGCTCTGGGGAAACGGAAGATACTACCATCGCTGATTTGGCGGTAGCTACCCGTGCGGGGCAAATTAAAACTGGTTCTCTTTGTCGTAGTGAAAGGGTTGCAAAATATAACCGTTTATTACGCATTGAACATCAATTGGGAGATAGGGCTGTATATGCTCCTAAAATTGGTTTAGGTCCTTGTTAGAATCTTTTGATCTATTTTCTGATATAGGTCTTTTATATCTCCAGAATTGTCTATAACTACATCTGCCCTTTTGAGTTTTTCTCTTAGGGGCATTTGATTTGTAATGCGGGCGATCGCACTTTCTTCGGACAAACCATTTCGCTGTTGTAATCGAGCCACTTGAGCATCAAAATCAGCATAGACTACCCAGACTTCATCCACTAAATCAGTCATTTGTGCTTCAAACAAAAGAGGAATAGATAACACCATCATCGGTGCTTCACACTCCCTAACTTCCCTCTCCATTGCTTTTCTCACGTAAGGATGAATTTGCCCCTCTAACCACACTTTTTCGGCTTCATCATTAAAAATAATCTCCCCTAACCTAACCCGATTGATAGTTACATCCGCCAATAATATTTGCGCCCCATAACGGTTTACGATGTTTTTATAGATAGGAGAATAAACCTTTACCGCTTCCCTCGCCAAAATATCTGCATCCACCACAGGGATTTTATACTTATTTTCTAAATACTTCGATACCGTACTTTTACCTGTGGCAATACCCCCTGTCAAACCAATAATCATAATTTAAATTTATATTTAAATGAGCCATGGGGCTCGGAACTTTTTGTTGTACTAAATCTGATTTATAAACTGTACTTTTATTGGTTATTTATTGCAAGGGGCTTAAGCCCATTGTTGACCTCATTAGTATAAAATTTTTATCTCTTACCTTCATTATCCATTGTCAATTATCAATTATTTAGAGGTTTTCATTTCCAAAGCCCCTTTAGGATAAACAATCCGTTTATGATTAAACTGTTGCCAAACATTGATAAACACTTCTGCAATAATAGGTAACTCATCATAACGTAACCCCGAATCATCCAGTTGATGGTCACGCCAACGGGCCTTAAAAATCTTGTTAACCATACCCATAGCCTGTTCAGGGGTAGCGTCATTGAGCGATCGCAACGCCGCCTCACAACCATCGGCTAACATTACAATACCTGTCTCACGGGATTGGGGAATAGGGCCATCGTAACGGAAATTGGTTTCATCGATTTCTATGTCAGGATTTTCCTCTTTTTGAGTTTTGGCTTGATAATAAAAATAGGAAATTAATAAAGTGCCTTGATGTTCGGGGATAAAATTACGAATAGCTTGGGGTAAACCATGTTTTTTTGCCATCAAAATCCCTTCGCTAACGTGTTTTTTAATAATATCAGCACTTTTCCAAGGATCATTTATTTCGTCATGTTTATTATGACCCCCCATCTGATTTTCAATAAAGCCGAGGGGGTCGTGCATTTTTCCTATATCATGATATAAAGTTCCTGCCCTGACTAATTCCACGTTGCAATTTAACTTCCGCGCGGCAGCTTCAGCAAGGGAGGATACAAACATCGTATGTTGAAATGTGCCGGGGGCTTCGGTGGCTAATCGTTTTAATAAAGGACGGTTAGTATTAGATAATTCGGCAAGGCGAATGGGGGTAATCAGGTCAAAAAATCTTTCTAAATAAGGGGAAATACCAAGGGCGATTACTCCATAGGTTAAACCCACTGCCCCATGCCAAATGGCGCTGGGTATAATGGCATACCAAAAACCACCGATGGCGGTACTAGAGGCGAGGGTAACGACGAAGTAAACAGCCCCCTGGGTAAAACCTACTCCACCCCCTAAAAAGGCTAATTCTTCCCGGGAGCGTAAACGGGAGGCGATAATGGCGGCGAGAATAGATGAGACGTAGGAGGAGGCTAGATATTGCCATCCTAAAGTACCTGTTTGAAACAGGGTTAATCCCGCTGTCAGACTTACATGGGCTACGGCTACCACGGGGCCATAAAAACTACTCATCAAAAAACCCACGGCAGGTAAGGAGTTGTAACCCACATCAAATAAACTAATCACTGGTACAGATATACTAAGCAACCACCATAGAAATTGATCTCTTCTTCTTAATCTTCTTTGGGTACGTTTAGATGCGATCGCCATGAATACCACCACAGCCCCCCCTGTCAAAGCCCCAGAGGTTAACACTCCCCCCCAATGGATGCTACGACGACTTAGCCCAAAATTGTCCAACAACACAAACTCACTCTGGGTAATTTGTTGCCCCTCGGCAACGATGGTTTCGTTGGCCTGAATAGAAACCACAATAGGCTCAATTTCTTCGGCAGCCCTTTCTGCCCTCACCCTTGTAGCTTCCTCATCGGTTATTAAATTAGGTCGTAAGTTGGAGCTAATTAAACTGACTAATGCTCCTTCTAGGGCAGGAGAAATATTATTATTAGCTAAATGACTTTGTACTGTTGCCACCCGCATAGTGTCTGGTAAACCAATGGGGATACCTTGGGTAAGAATACGATTGGTAACTCTATTGACTAAATCTCGAATTTCCCTCCACTGTTGCTCTCTCAAATCAAGAAACTGACGTTTATCGCTATCGTTAAGCTCAGAAAAATCGATTAATAAACCTTGGGCTACCTGATAGTTACTTCGGTGGACGGCTATTTGGTTAATCAAATTATCAAATTGTGTTTCATTCGCCCTTTCCTGATAATCTATTAATTCCTCAACGGCTTCTCCAAAACTAGAATTTGCCTCGGAAATAGAAGCTAAATTCTCTCTATTTTCAATGATATTCTGCCACTGGGCTTCATTGGTTGATCTTAAATATTGTTGAACTTCCGTAGAAAGAATCGTGTTATTAATCTCTGGATTTGCCAATAATACTTCCCTTGCCTGTTGGATTTTCTCTAGTTTTTCCCTAATGACACTTTTAATGGAATCCGTCGCGCTCAAATCTTGTTTTAAGGTGGGCAATAAACCATTTCTGGTATTACGACGAAGCTCTTCTGTGGTTTGATGGTCAATAAAGGAGCCATCTTCGGGGGCAATGATGGTATTGGGGGCAATGGTACCAGTTGCTAATTCTGGTTGATTATAGTAACGATAGCTGATTACTCCCGTAATAGTGGTGATGGAGAAAATGATCATTACGGGGGAGTGTACTTTACAGATAAATTTAAACCATTTTGGTTTGGTACTCATGTTATGGTCAGTGTCAGAATATGACTGCTGGGAGTACTCTTGATGGCTTGGGCTATAATAACTTTGTTGCCATCTTTTCAAAGTCTGGCTAATAGACTGTAAAGTTTTCATATATAAAAGTGTGTGAAAGGCTAAGAAGTTGAAGGCGGTTATCCTTTATATTCTCGATTTTGTCTTTCTTTATTTTAATGAATTATTCTTTCTATCTTATCGAAAAGGATCTTAACCTTGAGTATCTTGATTTTGAGGTAAGGTTATATTGAATTAATATTTGTTGGTCAATAACCCACCACTAATCGGATTACCAATATAGTGGGGGCTTGAAATACAGTTATAGTTGACCAGATTCAGGTACTTTACCTACGTTAATGGTAAGAGTTCAAGTTCTTACCTACAGATGCGAAGCTAGTCTGTAGCTCTAAAATCCGAGAATTAAACAGGTTTAAAGGGTTAAGCCAGTGTTTTCGGAAAAGTACCGACCATTAACATTATCGAAGCTAACATTACCCATTTATGGAGGGACTTATGTCCAAAATATTTATCTTAGATACAAATTACAAACCATTAAACCCAATTCATCCTGCACAAGCTAGACAACTATTAAGAAACGGGAAAGCCGCTATTTATCGTAAATATCCTTTTACTCTAATCTTAAAAGAATCTAAACCAGATAGCAATGTCGCTCCTTTGAGACTAAAAATTGACCCTGGGGCTAAATTCACAGGTATTGCTTTAGTTAGCGATACTTCGGGAGAGGTTGTCTTTGCTGCTGAATTACAGCATAGAGGATTTGCCATTAGAGATGCTCTAACTTCCAGAAGACAACTTCGTAGAAGTAGAAGAAATCGTAAAACTCGTTACCGTAAGCCAAGATTTTTAAATAGAACTCGCCATCAAGGTTGGCTACCCCCTAGCCTACAAAGTCGAGTTGAGAATATCAAAACCTGGGTTAAACGATTACAAAAAGTTGCCAACATTACAGCGATTAGCTTGGAGTTAGTTCGTTTTGATATGCAATTAATGCGTAATCCAGAGATTCAAGGAAAAGAGTATCAGCAAGGAGCTTTGGTTGGTTACGAGACTAGAGAATATCTCTTAGAGAAATGGGGCAGAGAATGTGCTTATTGTGGGGCAAAAGATGTTCCCTTAGAAATTGAGCATATTCATCCTAAATCTAAAGGTGGCTCAAACTCCATAACTAACCTTACTTTGAGTTGTCACAAATGCAACACAAAAAAGGGTACTCAGAATATTAAAGATTTTCTCAAAGGTTCTCCCAGACTAGAGAAAATATTAAAACAAGCTAAAAAACCTTTGGCAGATACGGCGGCAGTTAATGCTACCAGAAATGCTCTTTTGGCTATGTTAAAGGAAACAGGATTATCTATAGAGACAGGTTCTGGTGGCTTGACGAAGTTTAATAGATGTCAACAAAACTTACCTAAAACTCATTGGTTAGATGCGGCTTGTGTCGGTACATCAACTCCAACACTTAAGGTAAAAGGCATTAAACCTTTGTTGATCACAGCTAATGGACATGGTACCAGACAATCCTGTCGTACTGATAAATACGGTTTCCCTTCTCGCTATGTGCCTCGTTTTAAGTTTGTTAAAGGATTTCAAACGGGCGATATAGTCAAAGCCATTGTAACTAAAGGAAAGAAGATTGGTACTTATACAGGCAGAGTAGCTGTTCGCTCTAGTGGAAGTTTTAATATTTCTACCAAAAACGGTTTAATTCAAGGTATTAGCCACAAATATTGTCAACATATACACAAAAAGGACGGATATAACTATGCAACATAAGCCTTGCCCCTCTATTCCTCTCACCACCAAGCTGATTACAGCTATGCTGGGAGTCTCCAAGAGGGCGGAAAGATGATGACTAAAAAAACCCTATCAATGGGGGAAAATACCCTTTGTAATAGAGTTTAATATTTTGAAAAATTTTATTATTTTTTAAGGCGGCACCCAGATTCGAACTGGGGGATGAAGGTTTTGCAGACCCTTGCCTTACCACTTGGCTATGCCGCCACTTTTTTAGTCCTTTATTATACTAACTTAAAATAAGTCTAATTTGCAAGGAAAAATTATGTCTGTCGAAATTGAACGCAAATTTTTGGTTAATAAGAAACTTTGGCAACCTCCTGATGATGGGGTAGTTTATCAGCAGGGTTACATTTATACCCAAAATGGTAGCACGGTAAGGGTGAGAATTGCTGGTAATTTGGGTTTTCTCACTCTCAAGGGTAAAACAACGGGCATGAGTCGTTCTGAGTTTGAGTATCCTATTCCTTTGACGGAGGCAGAGGAAATGTTAAGGATTATGTGCGATCGCCCTTTAATTGAAAAAAAACGTTATAAAATCAAAATTGAAGAATTAGTGTGGGAAATAGACGAATTTTTTGGCGATAACCAAGGATTGCTATTAGCAGAAGTAGAACTAACCTCAGAAAATCAAACCATCTCCCTACCCCCATGGATAGATAAGGAAGTAACCGAGGATTTACGCTACTATAATTCTAACCTTGTCAAAAATCCCTACAACAATGGTCAATGGAGCATATCCCCCAACTAAAATAATCGAGAAAACTTGTGAAAAGGTGCAACATCTAAGGTAATCTTTTTTAGGGAAATAAAAATAAATTATTGTTAGGAGCATACCGTGGAACGCACTTTTTTAATGATTAAACCCGACGGAGTACAACGTAACCTCGTAGGTGAAGTAATCAAACGCTTAGAAAATAAAGGATTTACCCTCGTAGGCTTAAAATTAATGGCCGTATCTCAAGAATTAGCCGAAAAACATTATGACGTTCATAAAGAGCGCCCCTTCTTCGGTAGTTTAGTAGAATTTATCATTTCCTCCCCCGTGGTTGCCATGGTATGGGAAGGAGAAGGAGTTGTGGCATCTGCCCGTAAAATTATTGGTGCCACGGATCCTTTAAGTGCTGAACCTGGTACCATTAGAGGAGACTATGGCGTTAATATCGGTAGAAACCTCATCCATGGCTCAGATGCCATTGAAACTGCCCAAAGAGAAGTAAGCCTTTGGTTTAAAGAAGAAGAGCTTTGCTCTTGGCAAAACACCATGAAGCCTTGGCTTTTTGAATAATAAATCTTCGCCCCTCTTTTTTTGAGGGGTTTTTCATCATCATAAAACTTGTAAATGTTGCCACACCGAGGCAAGGGTATTGGCGGTAATCATGCCACTAGCTGCCACCGCAGGGACACCAATGCCGGGGAAAGTAGAATCTCCACAGCAGTATAAATTATTAATAGGAGTAGTGGAGCCTGGGAATAAACCCTCATCTGCATTCCATGCCGCCCCATAGGTGCCTCGATAACGTCTTAAAAATCTTTCGTGGGTTAAAGGAGTACCTACCAACGTTACCTCACATCTTTCCCTAATGTCGGGAATAAATCTTTCTAAGGCTGACCACATAATGTGTGATCGCACCTCCTTTAAATGATTATACTCATCACCATTGCGACTCAACCCAGCCCACAAAGAATAAGGCTCAGTGGCAGGGGTATAAACATGGATAGAATGCTTACCCTCAGGGGCTAAACTAGGATCAAGTATAGAAGGAATCGACACCGCCACCACATTTTGCTCCGCCGTAACCCCCCTATCCCAATCATTAACAATCATATGATGACAAGGTAAATCCGCAGGTAAACCAGCCCCATCAATGCCCAGATGTAAGTGCATAAAACTATCATTCATCGGTGTTTTATCCGCTTTCTCCACAAAATCCCTTGGTAATACCCCCTCCCTCATCAAAGGAATAGTATCCCAAATAGAAGCATTAGAAATCACTGCCCGGCTAGCTTTAATAGTTTTCCCATTCCGTAACACAACCCCCACAGCCCGATTATTTTCCACCATAATCTCCTGCACATGACTAGATAACCATAACTGCCCCCCATGCTTCTCCATGCCCCTTACCAAAGCATTAACCATCGCCTCACTACCCCCCACAGGATAATCCAACACCACATCAGGACGATACCACTCCGCAAACATAAAAGCCATCTCCGCCGCCGAAGTGCCATGGGCAGGTAAACCCGACAACATAAAACACAATAAATCTAACCAATTACGAATAAATTCATCCGTTACCACCTCATCCATAATTTTCCCAAAACTTCCCGTTAACTTACCCGCCGAAAACACATAAGGAAGCATCGACACTGCATAGGGTGCGAGGGTAAAAATAGCTCCCAAATCATAACGAAAAGCCCCCGGAGGAATCGCCGTAGATGCTTTCCCCAAAGGTTTCATCACTTCCTGTAATTTTCGCCACTGCCTACCCGCTTCATTCCCCCGTAATTCGATTAATAACTTATAAAAATCATCCGCACCCACCGCCACATCAAAATAACCCTCAGGCAACCAACAACCCCAGTTATTATAGTTTTTCCACTCCACATCCTCTCCAATAATGTCCAACACTTGACGCAGAGGATTAGTAGAAGGGGAATAGGATAAACCAGAGTATAAAGAAGGGCCCGAATCAAATTTAAAACCCTTATACTCAAAACCATGGGCTGCCCCCCCCGGCAAGGCATGACTTTCACAGACAATTACCTGATAGCCATATTTTGCCAACATTGCCCCACAGCATAAGCCCCCTAAACCACTACCGATAATAACAATGTCTGTTTGCTGTTGATTTGACATGATGACTAGAAATGTAAAGATTATTTAATAATTGTAGGATAAAGGATTATCAATGATCCTTAAAGACTTACTATATAAATGGTGTCAAATTTATCTGACAAAAAATTAAACTCTTAAATAATGTTTGGAGGGGTGAACTTTTTTTATTATTGGTCTCCATAAAGGGTAATATTAAATAAACTCCCTTAAGTAAAAATTAGGTTATTTTGCCCTAAAAATAATCTTAAAATAGGTTAATTAAACAAATTATTAATTATGTTTTTTTGATTTATTTACTTATTTAAAGAGTTTTTTTTCGTTGTTTTTAATATTTATTTAGTGCAAGTTTTATAGAAATGTCCAACAGTTATAAAGTTCATTTAGTTAACGAACAATTAGGAATTGATGCCGTCATCGATGTGATGGCTGATGAGTATATTTTAGATGCGGCCGAAAGACAAGGTTTTAATTTACCTTATTCCTGTCGGGCTGGGGTGTGTGTAAATTGTACTGGAAAACTCAAAGAAGGTACAGTAAATCATGACTATGACTTTTTAAAACCAAAGGAAATTGAAGCGGGGTTTTTCCTTACCTGTAAAGCCTATGCCACTTCTAATTGCACCGTTATTACCCATCAGGAAGATGTTTTATTAGATTTATAATATCTACAGAATGTGACAGGGGGTTTAAACCCCTTGCCCTGAAATAGGAAACCATGAACTATGACTTTTTAGTAGGGTAAATTCACATATACTCCCCTGATATGAGGGTTAACATCTTCTTGCCAGTCAGGGCTATTAATAGGGCGCCAAGTAAAGTTACTGGTGGGGATGGATGAGGGATTTGGTGAATCTTCAAAGGTAGCAGAGGCACTATTTACCCGTAAAGGTATTCCTTGTACTTGCCTGATTTCAAAGGTATCAGCATCCATTAATACTCTCCCTATCATGTCCTGCCCTCTTGCTCGAAGATTGGGGTGGATAAAGTTACCTAAACTTTCAAACATAATCCCTTGTTTTCCCGATGGTTTGTTGATAATGGTGACGGGGCGCCACACATGGGGGCCATGACCAAAGACTATATCTCCGTTATACTGACGAATAAAGGCACTACCGATATTTACTAATTGTTGTTGGGTTTGATCATTCCAGCTATGAAGGGATAAAATTCTGATGTCTGCATTGGCATCTCGGAGCGATCGCAATATGGCATCTCGATCACTAATACAGGTAATATTATTACACGCTCCCCCCACATATAAACTAGCAAAGGCAACTCTTACCATACGCCCTTTTATCTCCATAGTTTGTACCACTGCCACATTTTTCTCTTGGGCTTTACCCACCCCATGCCATAACCAATTAGCCCTCAAAGTTTGGGTTAAATTTCTCATCTGAGAAGCACTCATCAAAGCCCCATCTAAGCCATTTTCTCCCCTAGGGCAATCCCAACTATGATTATTAGCCAAACTAATCAAATTAAAACCCCTTTCGTAGGCTTGGGCGAGGTTAGCAGGATGGGAAACAAAAGTAAAAGAAGTCCTACTGGGTGTACCCCTAAAACTATTACAGCGAGTGCCGACTACGCTTTCCCAATTTAGAAAAGATAAATCTCCTCGGTAGGATTTGCCTGTAGCATCAAGACGATCTAATCGTACTCCAAAATTAGCGGGTAGTCCATCCCCTAGGTTACTCTCAGGGGTAGGAGGTTGACGGTAGGTTAATGCCATGCCAGAGTCACCCACCCCTCTTATGTCAATAAAATCATTAGCTTTTTGCCTGTCTAGGGGTATGGGGGCAAGATTTTGTGAGGAATTTTGAACCAATAAATCTACTTGGTTGATGGCATTTTTTAGAGGCTCTGCTTTTAGCTCACAATTAATGGTATTAAATAATAGGGCTATGCAGATAAAAGAAAGTTTTTTGATCATCTGAGTTAGAGTTTTTTGGGAATGGTTAAAATGTGTGATTAGGCTAGTTATTTAAAATATAATTATATCCATTTAAGAGATTAAAAAAATCATTTATTTCTCTCTTTTGCCTAATGTCACGACACCACTTTTCATTGAACCCTAATTATTTATTCCTCATCAAGTAATTCAAAATTAGCAGTGACATTTTGGACATCATCTAAAGATTCTAAAGCGTCCATTAATCTTAATAAATATTTGGTTTGTTCAGGATCATTTATTTCCACAAAATTATTAGGTATCCAGCGTAATTCCGCTTCTTTAACACTAAATTTATCCCGTAAATGTTGATTAAGATTTTCTAGGTTGGCTACTTCGGTAAATATTTCTGCCCCTTGATAGTCTTCCTCGTCTATCATTTCATAACTTTGGGCATCGGCTTCGAGGGATATTTCTAGTAATTTATCTTCATCGATTTCCCCCTCCAATATTACTACTCCTTTATGATCAAACATCCAACTCACACAACCTGTTTCCCCAAGGTTGCCTCCATTTTTACTAAAGGCTTCCCTCACATCCGCAGCGGTGCGATTACGATTATCGGTGAGGGCTTCAATCAAAACGGCAACCCCTCCAATGCCATAGCCCTCGTAACGGATTTCCTCTAGGTTGGCTTCTCCATCATTATAAGTACCTGCCCCCTTGGCGATCGCCCTGTCGATGTTATCATTAGGTATCCCTGCAGCCTTCGCTTTTTCTACCGCTGTGCGTAACTGAAAATTTCCATCAATATCGGGAATACCATTACGCGCTGCTACAATAATTGCCCGTGAAAGTTGAGTAAAGGTTTTACCTTTTTTTGCATCAACCCTCGCTTTTTGTCTTTTGATATTTGCCCACTTACTATGGCCTGCCATAACTATTTAACTATTGATTAAATTAACACTAAAAATGGATAATTAACTATTAACAATGGTATTTTATTGATTACTAATAGTTCTTACTAAATACTAATATCAACAAACATACTTTTAAATTTATGAAAATATTAATATTACTAAATAAAAACTAATAATAATATAAAAAACAAGAATTGAAAATAGTCAAAAAATTATCCACTAACAAAACTAAACAATGATTATTATTAATTTTATCAATTAATGGTCACAGCCTCCTCACTATCAGAAACTACCTTCATATCTTCCTCATCCTCCACCATAGGCACATCAAGAATTTCCTCAGTGATAATTTCCTCCAAAGATTTATTGTTTTCCTCCTGATTAACCTCACTATCTTCAGTCAAAATATTATCAATCACTTCCTCCACAAAATCTTCTACCTCAGTGATTTCTTCCTCCATGGTTTCTTCCTCAACCACCGAATTAGATTCATTGATAATAGTTTCTTTATCTTCTATCACTTTATCTTTAGAAAGCAGCTCATCTTCAACAATATTTTCCTCCGTATTTATAACCTCATCCTCTACAACCTCCTCTAACACAGGCTCAGGAGATGCCATATAGGTAGGAATAGTAATAGCCTTGGCTTTATTTAAACTAATTTTACCCGTTACTAATTTTGATAAAGTATCCTTAATTTTTGGATCATAATTAATTACCCTTACGGTACTATTAAAAGAGTTTTTGATCACATCTCCACGGTCATCAATAAATTCTAATTTTACCCAGTTTTCCCCCTTATTAAAACCAGTTAAATAAATGGGTTGCCATGTGTCTAACAAAAAAGTTTCCCCATTAACCGTCACTCGAATACGCCAGTCTTGAATACCATCCTCCTGACTTTCTTGGGCGACTAGGTGTAAGGGGGCATTGGTAAGGTAAAAATCAAGCATAATAGGCTCTGCACCGTAATTTCCTTGGGGGCGAGAGTAGGTGAGGAGGGGTTGACTAATGGAAGGATTATTGTCTTCGGTGGGGGTGAAAACATGGAAAGTAGTTTGGGCGTAGGCATCAGGATTTTTAAAACTTTCATGCCATGGGCGAGACGCAAAAACCCTTATGGTGTGGGTGCCGGGGGCTAAATCGGACAAAATTAGAGGCTCATCGGTATTATATACGGCTTGATAGGGTTGATCATCGAGGAAAAAGTGTATATGGGGCCCCATCTGTAATTCTTCATTTTTGAAGATGTCTAATCCTTTGATGTCGAGTTTGACTTCGGCGGTGGTGGTGGAAAGGATTTCATCATTAGCGGGGCTAAGAATACTTACTTGAGGTTGTTTTTGTTGAAAGGTTTTGTTTAATTCTTGAATTAGTTTTGGGGGGGCAACTTCGGCGATGTTATCCACTTTGGGGATGGGGGCGTTATTAGCGTTAAAGGCTTGGACACTATCAATGGTGTCGTTACAACTGCTGATCATGATACTTAAGGAAAAGATGATCAAGCAAGATAATATCTTTTTAATTAGCATATTTTTATCTATATATTATTCTTCGTTTCTATGATAAAGCTCTGTTTACCATGAAGGTTTAGTGAACTACTCAAATCCGCTACGCTGAGATTTGAGCTTCATCCTTCACAGGTTCGTGTCTCAAGACAGATTTACGCCCGCCTTTTGATCTTACCGATCCTCCAGATGCAGAGACGGCTGTTCCCTCCGCCTGTATTTTTCT